>JBMOJG010000214.1:0-5898 GCA_049316925.1 Alsobacter sp.
CTCACGGCCATCGAGGGCATAGGCCCTGTGGTGGCGGGAGCGATCGTGGCGTTCTTCGGCGAGCCACACAATCTCGAGGTGATTGCATGCCTGCTGGCCGAGGTGGTGCCGCAGCCGCCCGAGGCGGTCGCATCCACCAGCCCGGTAGCCGGCCGCACGGTGGTGTTCACCGGCAGCCTCGAGAAAATGACGCGCGAGGAGGCCAAGGCGATGGCCGAGCGGCTCGGCGCCAAGGTCGCCAGCTCCGTCTCGAAGAAGACCAGCCTGGTGGTGGCCGGCCCGGGCGCCGGGTCGAAGCTCACCCAGGCCCAGGCGCTGGGCATCGAGGTCATCGACGAGGACGCCTGGCTCGTGCTGGCAGGAACGGCCGGCTGATACGGACGGTTGCTCGCGCTTGGCCGGGCGACCGACGATCAAACGAAGCGGACGCCGATCTGCAGGTCGCGGCGCCAGACGACGACGCAGGACGTCATCGGCCGTTCAGCACCGATGAACAGGTCGAACCGGTCGGGAATCACGGTCTGATCGGTCACTTCCAACCGTGCGCCAGCCGTCGACAGGTCGACGACGACGCAGCCGAACGTGGGGCCGCTGGTCATGATGGCTGCGCGCTGACGTGTTCGCGCGCGCGGGGTGAGGCGTTTCGCTGACATGACTGCATTAAACAAGTTTCGGGCTGAATCGGAAGCCGAAGCTGCGCAGTTTTGTACGCTCGTACCCGTTATCCGTGCGGTCCCATCGGTGCCGTCGCCGCCTCCAGCCAGACCCTGTCGGCGGGCGCGAGGCCAGGGCCAACAAGGCTCAGCACCTGGGCATGATAGGCGTCGAGCCACGCGATCTCTTCGGCTGACATCTGCGCGATATCGACCAGGGCCCGATCGATGGGCGCGAAAGTCAGCACCTCAAAGCCGTACATCTCGCGCTCGGCGCCCGCGACCTCACGGCGCTCGACCAGGATCAGGTTCTCGATGCGGATGCCGAAGGCGCCGGTCTTGTAGTAGCCGGGCTCGTTGGACAGGATCATCCCCGGCTCGATCGGTGTCGTACCGGTCTTGGCGATGCGCTGCGGGCCCTCGTGCACCGACAGGAAGCTGCCGACGCCGTGGCCGGTGCCGTGGTCGAAATCGAGGCCAGCCTCCCACAGCGGCCTGCGGGCGAAGCTGTCGAGCTGCGCCCCGCTGACGCCCCTGGGAAAGACTGCGGTCGAGATCGCGATATGGCCCCGGAGTACGCGGGTGAACCGGTCGCGCATCTCCGGCGTCGGCGTGCCGACCGCGACGGTGCGCGTCACGTCGGTGGTGCCGTCCTGGTACTGGGCGCCCGAGTCGATCAGGTAGAGGCCCGGTGTGATCGTGCGGTTCGAGTTGCGCGTCACCCGGTAGTGGGGCAGGGCGGCGTTGGGGCCCGCGCCCGAGATCGACGGGAACGATACGTCGCGCAGGGCCCCGGTGGCGATGCGGAAGGCCTCGAGCTTCTCGGCTGCGTCGATCTCGGTGAGGCGGCCGGATGGCGCCTCGCGCGCCAGCCAGGCGAGGAAGGCGGTGACGGCGACGGCATCGCGCTGGTGCGCGGCCCGTGTCCCGGCGATCTCGGCGGCATTCTTGACCGCCTTCATCAGCGCGACCGGATCGGGGCCGATATCGGCGATGCCGCCTGCGGCCTCGACGGTGGCGACCAGCCGCCGCGAGGCAGTGGCCTGGTCGAACCGGACCTTGCGGCCGCCCTCGCCGAGCGCCGCCAGGTTGCGCTCGAGCAGGGCCGGCTCGGCAATGTCGGCGATGTCATCGAGAGCTGCGCGCATGGCATTCGAGAGCTTTTGGCCGGCGACGAACAGGGTCGGGCGTCCCTCGCGCGGCACGACGGCGTGGGCCAGCGGCAGCGGCGTGTGCGACACGTCGGCGCCACGGATGTTGAAAATCCAGGCGACGGCATGGGGATCCGACACGACCAGCCCGGCGCTGCCGAGACTGCGGAGCTTGTCGCGGATGCGATCCAGCTTGGCGGCGGTCGATTCGCCCGCGAGGGTCTCGGGGTGCTGGACGACAGCACCCATTGGCGCGGCTGGCCTGTCATCCCACACCGAATCGATGGGGTTGCCGTCGGTCGGCACCAGCGTGCCGCCGGCGCCGGCGACGGCCTTGTCGAAGCGGCGCACCGCATCCGGGGTCATCAACGCGGCGTCGTAGCCGATCTTCGCCCCGGCGGCAGTCCGCGCGGCGAGCCACTCCTCCGGCGGCGTGTCAATGAGGTGCTCGGGCGCGAAGGCTCCCGTGTCGACCTGCTCGCGCACCTGCACGGTGTAGCGGCCATCGACAAACACCGCGGCGGCATCGCGCAGCACCACGGCCATGCCCCAGGATCCGGTGAAGCCGGTCAGCCAGGCCAGCCGCTCGGCGCAGGGCGGCACATATTCGCTCTGGAACTCGTCGGTGCGCGGGACGATGAAGCCGTCGAGGCTGCGGCGTGCCAGTTCAGCCCGCAGCGCGCGCAGGCGCGGGGCTCCCTGGGAAGGATCCGAGGTCTCCTCGAAGCTCTGGAATTGCGCCGCCATCGCACCCTCACCCTGCCGAAACTGTGGAGCCAAGCCCTGCATGATGCACCCGCGGCGTCAAGACATGGCCACCGCCGCACAATGGCCGGCTGTCATCAGGCCTGATGCCGCGCGCGTCCTGGCCCGATCGAGGGAGGGGCTCAGACTTGCCGGCGGTTGGCGCCGCCATGGGCGAGGCGGAGCGTTGCCCAGCCCTCGATCTCGAAGCGCTGCACCAGGTGCAGGCCCTGGGCCCGGTAGGCAGCAAGCACGCCGGGCACGTCCCTCGGGATGAGGCCGGACAGGACCACGTCGGCGTTCGGCGCCACGAAGGCACCGATCGAGGCGGCCATGCGCATCAGGGGGCGCGCCAGGATATTGGCAAAGACCAGGTCGTAGGGCGCGCCGGCAGCCAAAGCCGGATGGTCGACGCCACGGGCCACCACGGGGCGGACCCAGCGGCCGGCCTTGTTGAGCAGGGCGTTGCCGCGCGCCGCCTCGACCGCCACGGGGTCAATGTCGCCGGCCGCGACCGGACGGTGCAGCATCCTTGCCGCGGCGATCGCGAGGACACCCGTTCCCGTCCCGACATCGAGCACGGCGACAGGGCGTCGGCGTTTGAGGATCCCGTCGAGCATCAGCAGGCAGCCGCGCGTCGTGCCGTGGTGGCCGGTGCCGAAGGCCAGCGCCGCCTCGATCTCGATGCCCACTGCCTGCAGCGGCACGCGGTCGCGGTCATGGCTGCCATGGACGGCGAAGCGGCCGGCGCGGACGAGGCCGAGGCCATCCAGCGAGGCGCGCACCCAGTCCTTCTCGGCGATCGATTCGAAGCTGACTGCGGCGGCGGCCTCGGGGCCTGCAGCGGCTGCGACGAGGTCGCGCAGCGACTCTTCATCCGGCGGATCGGAGAAATAGACCTCCACCTCCCAGGCCAGCGTCGCCTCGTTCTCGAAGGCTGCCGCGGCCGTCTCGGCCGGGTCGAAGGTCTCGACCATGATGTCGGCGACGCGGCGCGCGGTGCGCTCGTCGGTGACGAGGCGCAGCAGGCGGGTGGGGCGGTGGGGCGGCAGACCTTCGAGCATGGCTCCCCATACACCGTCGTCGCCGCCGCCGCCACGGGAACACGAGTTGGCGGCAGCAGCCGGAGGACGGACGGCCTCCCGGGGTTCCGTACCGGCGCTGCCCCGCCTATGGTGCCGGCATGCGTACCAAGATGACCTTTGCCCTGATGCTGATGCTCGGAGCGGCTTTGCCGCTGGCACAGGCCGACTCGCCGAAGCCGGAGCCGTTGCGGACAGACCGCCCGGTGGAAGCCCATGGCGATACCGACACCGGCTGCCGAGGCTGGACCGATGGCTGCCGGCTGTGCCGCAAGGTTGGCGACGACCCGGTCTGCACGCCCGTTGGCATCGCCTGCACACCCGGCCCGGTGGTGTGCACTGCGCGGACCACCGCACCCTGACGGCATCGACGGCCCGATGTGGCGCGTTCGCCAACCGCTGACACCAAACCGACACGCAACGGCAAAGCCGCCGTCACATCGGGCGCGCAACCAATAGGGCTTAAAGGCGCGAATCAGTGCGCCGGAGGGCAGCCGATGCGGGGCTGGACGACGGAGAGCGGGGCGCCATGGCTGCGGTGAAGGCTGTCGCCCGGCAGGAGGCCTTGCCGGCGACCGCGGTGCCGCAGGGCCGGGCCGGGACCTGGCCGCGGGTGCCGTTGCAACGTTGGGTGGTGAACGGCGGCGCCGAACTCGACTGGGTCGATGCCGGCGGATGCGCCCTGGCGGTGACGCGGGTCGCGCCTCCCCTGGTGGCCGAGCACACCTACATCACCGCACTGCGGATGGGCTGGTTCGACTATGCGGCGCATGAGCTGGGGCCGGCGACAGCCACGGGCCGCGCCATGCGGTGCGCCGGTGCCGTCGCAGGCTGGCTCGGCCTCGACCAGGCGGTGCTTGTCGGCAACGAGCCGGTGTCGACCAACAACCGCAGTGCCCGGCAGCAGGGTGCCCTTGCGGCCGTGTGCGCGGCCGAGGCGGACGCCTTCCGCGACCGGCATGTGGGCGTCCGCAACCTGACGCCGGAGTTCCATGCGCCGCTGATGGAGCGGCTGACGGCACAGGGATTCGTGATGCTGCCGGCCCGCGTCGTCTACATGTACGACGCCCGCCGGGAGCCGTTGCGGGCCACCTCGCACCTGAAGCGCGACCGGGCCCTGCTGCGCCGCAGCGGGCTGGAGCCGCAGATGCTCGAGACTCTCACGCCGGGCGAGGCCCTGCACATCCGCCAGCTCTACGACGCCGTCTATCTGGACCGGCACTGCCGGCTCAACGCCCAGTACACGGCGGCGTTTTTTCGCGAGACGGTGGAGAGCGGGGCCATGCGGTGCCTCGTGCTGCGCGACGGCGAGGGCGAGATCCGGGCCTTCGCGCTGCTGCAGCAGGCGGGCGACGTGCTGACGGCGCCGGCTGTCGGTTACGACACCGCCCGGCCGGAGGCCGGCTACTACCGCCAGCTCGTGGCGGCACTGCTCGGCCATGTCGAGCGCGAGCGGCTGCTGCTGAACTACAGTGCCGGCGCCGGCGACTTCAAACGCAAGCGCGGCGGCATGCCGATGATGGACTACACGGCGCTGCGCGCACCGGCCACGGCGCGGCTGCGGCCGCGGCTCTATGCGGCCATTGCCCGGCAGGTGGCCGGGCTCGGCGTCGACGATCTCATCGCCCGCGGCGCCTGAGCTGGCCGTTCCGGGCGTGGATGCGGAGCTGGGACTGCGCTCCACCGCCGGCTAAGCTGACGCCAGTCTTGCAGCCCGCGAGTCGCCCATGCGTCCCATGCTCCGCATCGTCATCCTGTGTCTGCTCGTAGCCGCCGCCGGCGCCGGCGTGGTGGCGCTGCTGCGGCACGCCTCGTTGCCCCTGCGGGTGGCGGTGCTGCCCAGCGTGCGCGAGGATCAGCGCGCGTTGCAGGCTTTGGGACGGGACGCCGCCGCGGCCAATCGCTGGATCACGCTGAAGCCTGTGCCGGTGGCGAGCCTCGACGCGGCGGCGAAGGCCATTGCGGCGGGCGATGTCGACATTGCCGTGCTGCGCAGTGACGGGGCGGTGCCGCCACAGGCCCAGACGCTGGCGATCCTGCGGCGAGACCGTGTGTTCCTGATTGTGCCGCCGAAATCCCCGATCGAGGACCTGCGCGGGCTGCGCAACCAGACGGTGGCCATCCTGCCCGGGCCGGGGCCGGACGAGGCGCTGCTCGACGGACTTCTCGATTTCCATGGCGTGCCGCCGGCCAGCGTCAAGCGCGTCGCCATGACGGCGGCCCAGACCGGTGCGGCAATCCAGCAGAAGCGGGTTGGCGCCGTGCTGG
>JBMOJG010000215.1:0-5888 GCA_049316925.1 Alsobacter sp.
CCGTCGTAATGTTGATGTCGCGCGCAGCCTTCAGAGCCGCGAGGATATTGGGCGAGCGCCCGGAGGTCGAGATGCCAACCAACACGTCGCCTTTACGGCCCAATGCGTGCACCTGCCGCACGAAGATCTGCTCATACCCATAGTCATTGCCGACCGCAGTAATGATCGAAGTGTCACCAGTCAGCGCAATCGCTGCAAGTGGAGCCCGGTCAAAATTGAGGCGGGAGACGAGCTCGCCTGCCAAATGCTGAGCATCGCCGGCACTTCCACCGTTGCCGATGAACAGAATTTTGCCGCCTGCGCGAAGCGCTTGAGCCATCACTCCGGCAATTACATCACACGCTATGAGCAGCTTCTCAGATGCAACGCAATCTGCCAAGACGTCATGCGAGTGTTCAAAATGTGACCGGATCAAACTGGAGATTGCCACGCTTTAACCCCCTTTAATGCAAGTTGCGTGGGTGAAGCTTGGCCCGCCCCCCGCCTCATTCAGGGCTGTAACGAGCTTAAATCGCCGTTCGGGTGCTACGAGGAAGATCATGAATCCGCCTTCCCCTGCTCCAGAGATCTTTCCCGCATAGGCACCTGCTTTAAGAGCAACTTCAAAGATATTGTCTATCCGGGAGTTTGATATAGCGTCGGAGGCCTTTTTTTGGAGGTTCACGATGAGGCGAGGATCCGAGCCATCCCAGCTATGTCGCCGTTCAGCATAGCGAGTTTCATGTCCTGCGCAGAAGACTTCATGGCCGGCATCGCATCCGTCGCCCGCCCTTGAATCGTAAGCATCCGGCGAAGGCCGCGCCTGCCGCTGATCTACGGCGTCACCGCCGCGGGGACTTCGGCCCTGGCCGAAGTGTCGGCTCTCACAATGCTCAAAGTCGGGAACACCCGACGTTGGACGTCGAATGGGGGCAAGCTTCGTGGCTGATTTGCACTGCAATCCGACGCGTTCAGTCCCGGACGGTCGCGGCGAGTGCCGCGATCGCCTCAGGATTCAGGCGCACTCCAGCGCCGCCAACCGCCCGGATGGACAGAGAGCCGCAGGCGATTCCCTGCGCCAGGGCGTCTTCCGGACCGCGGCCAGCGACGAGGACGTCCAGAAAGCCGGCGTTGAAGGCGTCGCCGGCTCCAGTGGTATCCACCACCGGGCCACCGGAGGGAGCAGGCAGCGACAGGCACAAGCCGCGGTGGTGCAGCACTGCGCCATCGGCGCCATTCTTGATCACGACCATGGGGAAGCGTTGAGCGAGGGCGCGTCCTGCCGCGTCCAGGTCGGCGCAGCCGGTGATGGCGCGGGCCTCGACGGCATTCGACATGAACAGGTCCACACCGGCGCAGCGGTCGAGGAGGTCGGGCGAGCGGATCAGCGCGTCGTCCCAGCTCGGGTCGAGCGAGACGGAGAGGCCGGTGGCTCGCGCCTGATCCAGCAGCCCCGGGATCTCGGCAAGCGTCGCGACCTCGGCGATGTGGAGGCGCTTGGCGCCTCCGGCGTGGAGAGCTGCCTCGAGGGTTGCGGGGCGGGCTGTCCCGGCCCGGCGCGAGAGGAAGGTGCGCTCGCCCCCCAGGACCATCACGGCCGTGAGTTGCGGTCCTGCATCCGCGGCGCGCTCCACGAACCGCAAGTCGATGCCCGAGCCGTGCAGGATGGGCTCGATCGCCGACGAGATCGGGTCCGTCCCCAGCCGTGCCAGGAGGGCCGCATGTGTGCCGAGCGTCGTCGCGTGCGCGGCGGTAATGAAGGCGCCGCCGCCCGCCGTGATGGCGAAGGCATCGGCGAACACCTCCTCGCCCAGGCGTGGAAGGTTGGGGAGCCCACGAAAGACGAGGTCGCAATAGACCCGGCCGATGCAGAGAAGGGTCGGCCGACCGGCGTCACGATCCGTCACAGGACGCGCTCGGTGGTCGCGTCAAAGAGCTTTACCGCGGCGGCATCAGCGCCGATCCGGACGCGCTCCCCGATCGCCGGCGGTCGCCTCGCATCGGCGGTGGCCAGCACGAGCGCATCGCCCACTTCCACATGGACGAAGCTTTCCGAGCCGAGCGGCTCGACCACGGCGACGGTTCCCGTCATGATCAGGTCTGCGCGGGAGCCCGGCGCCTGCACACGCATCTCTTGCGGCCGCACGCCGACCAGCACGGGTCCGGACGTCGGGGTCCCAGGCAGTTTCAGCAAGGTCTCGCCCAACGCAACAGAGCCGTCGCGGACTGTCGCCGGCAGGATGTTCATGTTTGGCGAGCCGATGAAGCGTGCGGTGAAGACATCCGCCGGCCTGTCGTAGAGCTCCATCGGGCTGCCGACCTGGAGGATGCGGCCGTCCCGCATGACGACGATACGGTCGGCCATGGTCATGGCCTCGACCTGGTCATGGGTCACGTAGACGATGGTGGTGCGAAGACGTTGGTGGAGGCGCTTGATCTCGAGACGCATCTGCGCGCGCAGCTGTGCGTCGAGGTTGGAGAGCGGCTCATCGAAGAGGAAGGCTGCGGGGTCGCGTACCATGGCCCGGCCGATTGCCACGCGCTGCCTCTGGCCGCCGGAGAGTGCCGAAGGCCTCCGCTCCAGCAGCGTCTCGAGCCCGAGGATGCGAGCGACATCCTCGACCTTGGCGCGCTTCTCGGCCTTGCCGAGCGGCGAGGTGTAGAGGCCGAAGCCGATGTTTTCTCGCACGCTCATGTGGGGGTAGATGGCATAGTTCTGGAACACCATCGCGATGTTGCGCGCCTTCGGCTCCAGGCGGTTCACCACCTGCCCACCGATGCTGATCTCTCCCCCGTCGATGTCCTCGAGCCCGGCGATCATCCGCAGCGTCGTCGACTTGCCACAGCCGGACGGGCCGACAAACACGATGAACTCTCCGTCCTGCACATCGAGGTCGATACCGTGGACGACCTGCGTGTTGCCGTAGCGCTTGACCAGCTTCTGGATCGTGATTCCGGCCATCACCCTACCTCCGCCAGGGCGGCAAAGGCCGCATCGCGTTCGGCACGCGCCATGGCCTCGCGGGTGGTGCCCCGCTCGGCCTCCGCGCTAAAGCGATCGAGCGCCTCGCGATAGGCGGTCAGGGCCTCGCCGAGTGCCGTGGGCCCTGGCCCGCCGAAACGCTCGCGCACATCGACGAAGTGCTCCGGCGAAACCGCGGTGGCGAAGCCTTGCCGATCCAGGCGGGGCTCGCGTCCGACATGGTGGCGGAAGGCGTCCTGGAAAGGCGAGAAGCCGTCGCCCGGCAGGTCGCCGTCCATGGCCACGATGGCGCGCGCCACATCCGCCGCAATCTCGTGGGCCTGGCGGAAGGAGAGCCCGTCCTCCCGCACCAGCGTGTCGGCCAGCTCGGTGATGGTGATGCAGGACCTCCGGATGTTCTCTGCTACGCGACGTTCGTCGACCTGGAGCGCGGGGAGCAGTGCCGCCATGAGGTCGAGGACGCGCGCTCCCGTCTCGAAGGTCTGGTAACCCGCCTGCTGGGACTCGCCCTCGGAGTCGTTCATGTCGGTGAAGGGCGTGTTATGGACGATGTCCCGCATCATCCGCGCCCGGCTCATTGTCTGCGAGGCGAGGTGGCGCAGATGCTCGATGGGCACCGGATTGCGCTTCTGCGGCATGATGGAGGAGATCTGCACGAAGGCGTCGGGCACGTAGACCTGCCCGACCTCGAAAGCGGTCCAGAACTGCAGATCCTGGATGACCCGGCCGAGGTGGAGGAAGACGAGCTCGATGGCGCTGAAGGTTGCGGTGACGTAGTCGACCGCGGCGATGCAGCCATAGGAGTTGCGCAGCGGTGCGGCGAAGCCGAGGAGGTGCGCGACGCGCGCCCGGTCCAGCGGGAATCCCGAGGTGGTGATCGCGGCCGCGCCCATGGGCGAGAGGTCGAGCAGCGCCCGCGCCTGCATGAGGCGCTCATGGTCGCGCAGCATGACCTCGATGGCGGCGCCGAGATAATGGCCCAGCGTCGTCGGCTGGGCGGGCTGGCCGTGGGTGTAGGCGACGATGAGCGTCGCCCGCTCCCGCTCGGCCAAGGCCAACCCTGACCCGATGAGGGAGCGCAACTGCGCGCCCAGCGCGTCGACGCGCGGTTTCAGCGCGAGCTTGAAGAGGGTGTGGTCAATGTCGTTGCGCGACCGCCCAGTGTGGAGCCGGCCGGCCTCGTCGGGGCCGAGGCGTTTCTTGAGTTCCGCCTCGATGGCGAAGAAGTAGTCCTCGACCGCGCCGGTATAGACCATTGCAGAGGGGTCAAGGTCGGCCTCGATGGCCCTCAGAGCCCGGGCGATCCGCCCGGCCACGTCGCGGTGCAGGATGCCGGTCTCGGCTAGCATCACGAGATGAGCCCGGTCGATGGCGCGGAAGCCCTCGACATGGTGCGTCCTGGCACCGTCGAAGAGCGGGCGCAGCACCGTGTCCTTGTAGACGGGATCGGGGAAGGTGGTGCGATCGTCCCGGCGGGGATCTCGGGTCATGGGGATCAGCCCTTCAGGCCGGCCAGCACGACGCCACGCACGATGTAGCGCTGCAGCACGAGAAACACGAGGAGGGTGGGCAGTGTGGCGAGCGCCGCGCCGGTCATGATCAGCTCCCACTGGATCTGCTGCTCGACGGCGAAGCTCGAGAGCCCGACCGGCAGCGTGTAGAGCTCCTTGCTGGTCGTCACGATGAGCGGCCAGATGAAGGCCGTCCAGTTGCTGAGGAAGGTGAAGATCGCCAGCGCCGAGAGCGCAGGCGTGACCAGCGGCATCGCAATACGCCAGAAGATCGCGAACTCATTGAGGCCGTCGACCCGCGCCGCCTCCAGGAAATCGTTCGGGACGGTCTCGAAGAACTGCTTCATCAGGAAGGTGCCGAAGGCCGTCATCATGCCCGGGAACATGATGCCCCAATAGGTGTCGAGCCAGCCGAAGTTGCGGGCCATCACGTACCAGGGGATGACCAGCATCTCCGTCGGTACCATGAGGGTCGAAAGGATGGCCAGGAACACGACGTAGCGGCCGCGGAAGTCGAATTTGGCTAGAGTGTAGCCGACGAGGCTGTCGAAGAAGACGTTGGAGAGCGTGACAACGGTGGCCACCCCCATGGAGTTGGCGAACCAGCGCAGGAACCGGCCGTCCGACAGCACGGTCACGTAGTTGTCGAGCGTGGGGTGCGCCGGAATGAGCCTGAGGTCGTAAACCTCCGACGCGTCCTTCAGGGACGTCGAGAACATGAAGGCCAGAGGCAGGACCATGGCGAGCCCGCCCGCCAGGAGAAGCACCCAGGCCATCGCGCGGCCGAAGCCCGCACGGGGCGAAAGGACGGCGGCGCTCGTCAGCGATCCCTCAGCAGGCGGAGCTGGACCAGGGACACCACGAGAAGGGCCAAGAACAGGACGACGGTCTGCGCCGCGGCGTAGCCCATGTCGAAGGATGAGAAGGCCGTCTGGTAGATCATCAGCACGAGGGGCTTGGTCGAATTCAGCGGACCGCCCGGATCGCTCGTGGTCATGTTGTAGACTTGGTCGAAGATCCGCAGGAACCCGATCGACGAGAAGACCACCAGGAAGATGATCGTCGGGCGCAGGAGCGGGATGGTGATGCGCGTCAGGATCGTCCAGTCGGAGACGCCGTCGATGCGCGCCGCCTCGTAGTAGGTCGTCGGGATCGCGCGCAACCCCGCGAGGAAGATGACCACCTGGAACCCGAGCCCTGCCCAGATGGCGGGAGCCAGGACCGCCGGGAGCGACTGCGTGGTCGAGCGCAGAAAGGCCTGCTGCGGCAGGCCGAGGGTTGCCAGGATGTCGTTGAACAGGCCGATCGGGACGGGCTGGTAGAACCAGCGCCAGACCCAGGCCATGGCTGCGGCGGTGGTCAGGAACGGCAGGAAGTAGAGAGCCCGGATGAGGCCGTGCAGGACGCGCACGCGG
>JBMOJG010000216.1:0-5886 GCA_049316925.1 Alsobacter sp.
GGCCCCTCGCCATCGCCGGTCAGCATCGCCACTGCGAGGCCGCTGCGCCGCAGCGCCGCCACGGCCGCCGCCGACTTGGGGCGGACCGCGTCGGCAAAGGCGATGAAGCCGCGCACGGGTCCTCCACCGGCTTCCGCCAGCCAGGATATCCCGTGCCCCGTTTCACCCAGTGCGGCGGCTTCGGCCACCAGGGTCCCCCGGTCGGCGCCGAGCGCGTTTGCGCAGTCGGCATTGCCGAGCATGAACCGCCCCTCGCCGGGGATCTCGGCTTCGATGCCGCCGGGCAGTATCCGGAAGCCTGTCGCCACCGGGATGGTGACGCCCGCCGCCGCAGCCGCCCGGCGTACGGCCCCTGCCAGCGGATGATCGCTGCCCGCCTCGAGCGCCACGGCCAGTCGCAGCACGTCGGGCGCCTCGTCACCGCCCACATGGGTGACCGTCGGCTGGCCGAGAGTCAGCGTCCCGGTCTTGTCGAAAACCACTCGCGTGACGGCTGCGGCACGCTCCAGCGCCGCCGCGTCGCGCACCAGGATGCCGTGCCGCGCGGCCACGCCGGTGCCGGCAAGGATCGCAGTCGGCGTCGCCAGCCCCAGCGCGCACGGGCAGGCAATCACCAGAACCGAGACGGCACAGACGGCGGCGGTCTCGATGCCGGCGCCGGCCACAACCCAGCCGAGCGCGGTGACAAGGGCGATCCCCATCACCACCGGGACGAAAATGGCGCTGATCCTGTCGACCAGCTTCTGCACCGGCGCCTTGGACGCCTGGGCGCTTTCCACCATGCGGATGATGCGCGCCAGCGTCGTTTCCGCCCCGACCGCTCCGGTCACGACCACGAGGTGGCCGGTCAGGTTGACCGTACCGGCGACAACGCGGTCGCCGCCGGCGCGGGACACCGGCAGGCTCTCGCCGGTGACCATCGCCTCGTCGATCTCGGCCGCACCCTCCGCGATCGTACCGTCGACCGGGATGCGCTCGCCGGCCCGCACCATGATGCGGTCGCCGACCCGCACCGCCTCGATCGGAACCTCGGTCCCCGACCCGTCCGGCCCTGCCAGGCGGGCCATGGTCGGGCGCAGCCGCGCCAGGGCCCGGATCGCCGACGCCGTCTCGCTCGTGGCGCGCTCCTCCAGCCATTTTCCGAGCAGGACGAAGGCCACCACCACGGCCGCAGATTCGAAATAGAGGTGCGGCGCATGACCCTCGTGCGCGCCGGCCCACAGCCAGAGGCTTAGCCCGAGCGCCGCTCCGGTCCCGAGCGCCACCAGCAGGTCCATCGTCGCGCTGCCGGCCCGCAGCGCCTTCACCGCGCCGGTGAAGAAGCGTCCGCCGAGCCCGAACACCACCACCGCGGCGAGACCCGCCTGGATCGCCGGCGACGGCATCCAGTCTCGGCCGGCAAGCGCAGCCGCCATGGCGAACAGGAACGGCGCCACCAGCACCATGGCGGCAAGGGCGGCGAGGCCTGCCGCGCGCGCCCTGCGGTGGGCCCGCACCTCGCCCTCGCCCGGCCCGGCGCCGGCCGCCACCGGGATGGCGCCATAGCCGACGTCCTCGACCCGCTCTGCCAGGGCGGCGGCATCCAGTGCCGCTCCGGCCGAGGTGATCCGGGCGGTCCGCGTCGCGAGATTGACCTCGGCCCGCGCGACGCCGGGAACAGCAAGCAGCGCGCCCTCCACCCGGGAGACGCACGCCGCGCACGTCATGCCGTCGATGGCGAGGTCGATGGACGGGGCGGACGCGGAGTGGGCAGGAGCGGAGAGGGCGGACGCGGACATGGATGGATCCCGGTTATCGGCACCATAAGGTCACGGACCTCGCAGGTTACAAGTCGGGGAGAGCCTGGGCGTTGCAGTGCCAGCACGTCCGAAGGGGTGCAATTCCGCCGGTGCCGGGGCGAAGCCACTGGACAGGACAACCCGGCTGCGCTCGATTGTCGTCGATCGCCCGGAGTTGCCGATGCCCCGCTTTGCCGCCAATTTGTCGATGATGTTCACAGAATGGGCTTTTCTTGACCGCTTCGCCGTCGCCGCAGAGGCCGGCTTCGATGCTGTCGAGTTCCTGTTCCCGTACGACCATCCAGTTGACGCCGTCGCCCGGGCCCTCGCCGACAACGGCCTGACGCAGGCGCTGTTCAACCTGCCGGCAGGTGATTTTGCCGCGGGCGAGCGTGGCCTGGCGGCGCTGACGGGTCGCGAAGCCGATTTCCGGGCATCGCTCGCAACGGCGCTGCCCTATGTAGAGGCGACCGACGTCGGCAAGATCCACTGCATGAGCGGCCATGCCGACCCGGCCGATCCGGCAGCGCGGGCCACCTATGCGTCCAGCCTCGCCCTGGCGGCCGAGACCTTCGGCCCGCTGGGCGTCGAGGTCCTGGTCGAGCCGATCAACGGGCGGGACATGCCGGGCTATTTCATGAACGACTTTGCCCGGGCGGCCGCCCTCATCGACGAGCTTGGCCTGCCGAACCTGCGCCTGCAGTTCGACATGTACCACCGCCAGATCCTGCACGGCGACGTGACGGCCGGGTTCCGCGCCCTGCAGCCGATCGTCGCCCATGTGCAGATCGCCAGCGTGCCCGGTCGCCACGAGCCTGATGGCGAGGAGCTGCGCTACGACTTTCTGTTCGGGGAGCTCGACCGGCTCGGCTGCGCGGGCTTTGTCGGTTGCGAATACCGGCCACGCGCAGGCACCCTCGAGGGGCTCGGCTGGTTCGCGCCCTGGCGACGCGCGGAAATCTAGTCGGCTAGCGCCTGCGCGGTCGCCCGTGGCTTGCTGCGGGCCGCTTCGGGATGCGTTTGCAAATACACCGCGCACACGGCTTCGACGATGGTCCGGGCCTGCGCGGATGCGATCCGGTAATAGATCGTCTTGCCTTCCCTGCGCGTCGCCACGATGCCGTCGAGCCGCAACCGCGCAAGCTGCTGTGACACGGCCGCCTGGCGGCGCCCCAGCAGGACCTCGAGGTCGCTGACAGAGGTTTCGCCCGCATGCACGAGCTCGCACAGGATGACGAGACGTGCTTCGTGCGACAGGGCCTTCAGCAAGGCACTCGCTTCACGGGCTGTGTCGATCAGACGCGTGGGATCGGGACGGGCGGACATCGGGAGCTTTCCGAACCCTATTGGAATCTTCCAACCGGACGATCTTGCCAGTGTCACGTCATGTTTGACAATTGAAGAATTGACAAACCGACGGAGCCGATGCCCAGAAGCTCTGCCGTCAGCTCAGGCACGCGGTGACCCCGGATGACAGCAAATCGGGCAGGCTTGGCCGCCGCCGAGGCCGGCGTCCTCGATATGCGTTATTTTGCATGTACTAAATGTCTGCCCATGGGCCAAGGATGCGCGCAAGGCCTTGGCCGGCCGACGACCACATCGCACCGAAGAAATGGCAACGTCATGCCCCACGCCGAGCTGGCGTGCCTCCCGTTGCGGCATCTGGGCAATAAGAAGGCAGGACAGGCCTTGCGACGACAGGCCGGGTGGTCGGGACGGATCGTCGTTGCCTTGGTTCGCCACCCATTCCGCGGCTGGGTCGCCCGTTAAACAGCAGCACTCCGGCTGGCACGCTGCTTGCCAATCCGCTTCCCGGTCACTGAACCGTGTACAGGGGGTCTCCCACAATGACGTTTCGCCTGAAATCTCTCGCGTGCGCCGCCGCCGTGCTGGCCAGCGTATCGCTCTCCGCCGTGATCGCGCAGGCGCAGACCATCAAGGTCGGCATCCTGCATTCACTCTCCGGCACCATGGCCATCAGCGAGACGACGCTGAAGGACGTGATGCTGATGCTCATCGAGGAGCAGAACAAGAAGGGCGGCGTGCTCGGCAAGAAGCTCGAGGCCGTCGTGGTCGACCCTGCGTCGAACTGGCCGCTGTTCGCCGAGAAGGCGCGCGAGCTGCTGACCAAGGACAAGGTCGCGGTCACCTTCGGCTGCTGGACCTCGGTGTCCCGCAAGTCCGTGCTGCCGGTGTTCGAGGAGCTCAACGGCGTCCTCTTCTACCCGGTGCAGTATGAGGGCGAGGAGTCCTCGAAGAACATCTTCTACACCGGTGCCGCCCCGAACCAGCAGGCGATCCCGGCCGTCGACTACCTGATGGAAAACGAGAAGGTGCAGCGCTGGGTTCTGGCCGGCACCGACTACGTCTATCCGCGCACCACCAACAAGGTTCTGGAAGCCTATCTGAAGTCCAAGGGCGTCAAGGCCGAAGACATCATGATCAACTACACGCCCTTCGGTCATTCCGATTGGCAGACGATCGTCGCCGACATCAAGAAATTCGGTACCGCCGGCAAGAAGACGGCTGTGGTTTCGACCATCAATGGCGACGCCAATATCCCCTTCTACAAGGAGCTCGGCAACCAGAAGATCTCCGCCAAGGACATCCCGGTGGTAGCGTTCTCGGTGGGTGAGGAAGAGCTCGCCGGCATCGACACCAAGCCGCTGGTCGGCCACCTCGCCGCCTGGAACTACTTCCAGTCTGTCGATGTGCCCGAGAACAAGAGCTTCATCGAGAAGTGGAAGACCTTCACCAAGAACCCGAAGCGCGTCACCAACGACCCGATGGAAGCCCATGTGATCGGCTTCAACATGTGGGTGAAGGCGGTCGAGAAAGCCGGCACCACCGATCCGACCGCCGTCATCGACGCGCTGATCGGCGTGTCCGTGCCGAACCTGTCGGGCGGCTTCTCGTCGATGATGCCGAACCACCACATCACCAAGCCGGTGCTGATCGGCGAGATCCAGGCCGACGGCCAGTTCTCGATCGTCTCGCAGACCCCCGGCCTCGTCGTCGGTGACGAATGGTCCGACTATCTCGAAGGCTCGAAGGACCTGATCTCAGACTGGCGTGCGCCGATGTCGTGCGGGAACTTCAACGTCAAGACCGGCAAGTGCGGCGGCGCCGGCAAGTAAGCCGGACCATCGTTCCGCCGCACTGTCGGCGGTGCGGGACCTGATCGAAACGAGAGCCGGGCGCGCTGCCCGACTCTCCCTTCCCTCCCGGAATCCTGTCTCATGCGTGCCATGCCGCTTCCGAGCCTGCGAGCCCTGCTGATCGCAATCGCGCTGCTGCTCGTCGCCGGCCTCCCGTCGCACGCCCAGACCGCGTCTCAGGATCCGGCCGCCGCCATCGCCAGGCTGGCTACCGACAACTTCCGCGAGATCGAGGCCGGCATCACCGATCTGGCCGCCACTGGCAGCGACAAGGCTGCGGCGGCCATCCAGGCACTGGCCGACGGCCGCCTGTTCTACAGGCCGTCCGACAAGGCCGTGTTCATCCGCGACGCCGCCGGCAAGCATGTCGACGCCGGCACCGGTGCCGCACCCGCCGAGGAGCCGTCGGGCCTGCGGCCCGTCCGCCTCAACAATGCCGTGCGCCGCTCGATCGAGGCCGCCATGGGCACGCTGACGCTCGTCAGTCCCGATCCCGCCAAGCGCCTGTCGGCAGCGGTCGCGGTGTTCAGGTCGCGCGATGCGGCGACGCTGCCGGCGCTCGACACGGCGCTCGCCAAGGAGACCGAGCCGCGCATCCGCGCTGCGCTGGCGCAGGCCCGCGCCGCGGTGCTGATTGCCAAGCCGGACGCCTCCGACAGCGACAAGGTGTCGGCTGTCGATATCATCGCCGCCCGCGGCGACCAGGACGCACTGGCTCTGCTGAACACAGCCAAGGCCTCGCCCACGCCGATCGTACGGCTGGCGGCAGAGACCGCAATCACCGGCATCGAGCGCCGACTGGTCGTGCTCAACGCCTTCCAGAACATCTGGTACGGCGTGTCGCTGGGGTCTGTCCTGCTGCTGGCGGCCATCGGCCTCGCCATCACCTTCGGGGTGATGGGCATCATCAACATGGCGCATGGCGAGATGGTCATGCTGGGCGCCTACAC
>JBMOJG010000217.1:0-5879 GCA_049316925.1 Alsobacter sp.
AACCAGCTGAAGCGACTCGGGGCTTCCTGCGACTGGTCGCGCGAGCGGTTCACCATGGACGAGGGCCTGTCGCGCGCCGTCCTCAAGGTTTTTGTTCGCCTGCACAAGGACGGGCTGATCTACCGCGACAAGCGGCTGGTGAACTGGGATCCGCACTTCCAGACGGCGATCTCGGATCTCGAGGTCATCCAGGTCGAAAAGCGCGGCAGCTTCAAATGGGAGCGCCCGGCAACCGACGCGGAGGAACCCAAGCCTCTCGATCCGGCCGCCCTCGGCAAGCTGCTCGATCGCGACGCGAGCGGTCACCTCTATTACTTTGATTATCCGCTCGTGGGTGCCGTCTACGACGCCGCCGATGCCGGGACCTTCATCCGCATCGCCACGACCCGGCCGGAAACAATGCTGGGCGACACGGCCATCGCCGTCCACCCGGAGAACGAGGCGCTCAAGCACCTCATCGGCCGAACTGTCATGCTGCCGCTTGTCGGCCGCGTCATCCCCATCGTGGGTGACGATTACGCGGACCCGGAGAAGGGCACGGGCGCGGTCAAGATCACCCCGGCGCACGATTTCAACGACTTCGACGTGGGGCGGCGCCATGGGCTGGCCATCGTCAACATTCTCGATGCCGAGGCCGGGATGCTGCTGGCCGACAACGCGGCGTTTCTCGCCGGCGCGTCCCCGGACCCGGCCGTCATGGCCCTGCACGGCCTCGGCCGCTTCGAGGCCCGCAAGCGAGTCGTCGCCCTGATGGCGGAGCGTGGCCTCGTGTCGAGGATCGAGCCGACGACGCACACCGTGCCGCATGGCGACCGCTCCAACGTGGTCATCGAGCCCTGGCTGACCGACCAGTGGTATGTCGACGCCAAGACGTTGGCGCAGCCGGCGCTAGCGGCGGTGCGATCGGGCAAGACGAAGTTCGTGCCGGAGAACTGGGAAAAGACCTATTTCCAGTGGCTGGACAACATCGAGCCCTGGTGCATCTCGCGCCAACTCTGGTGGGGGCATCGGATCCCGGCCTGGTACGGACCGGACGGAACCGTGTTCGTCGAGGAGAGCGAGGCCGAAGCCGCCGCTGCGGCCTGTGCCCACTACGGGCATGACGTGGCCCTGACCCGCGACGAGGATGTTCTCGACACCTGGTTCTCGTCTGCGCTGTGGCCGTTCTCGACGCTGGGGTGGCCCGACGACACCGCCGAGCTGAAGCGCTTCTACCCGACGGACGTGCTGGTGACGGGCTTCGACATCATCTTCTTCTGGGTCGCCCGAATGATGATGATGGGCCTGCACGTCATGGAGGAGGTGCCTTTCCACACCGTCTACATCCACGCCCTCGTTCGCGACGAGAAGGGGGCGAAGATGTCGAAGTCGAAGGGCAACGTCATCGATCCGCTTGAACTGGTGGATGCCTACGGTGCCGACGCACTGCGCTTCACCTTGGCGGCCATGGCGGCGCAGGGCCGCGACATCAAGCTGTCGCGGCAGCGGGTCGAGGGCTATCGGAACTTCGCCACCAAGCTGTGGAACGCCGCGCGCTTTGCGGAGATGAACGGTTGCGCCCGGACCGCCGAGTTCCAACCCGAGGCGGCGACTCTCGCGCTCAACCGCTGGGCGCTCGACGCCTATGGCAAGGCCGTGACCGAGGTGACGGCCGGCATCGAGGCCTACCGCTTCAATGACGCGGCCAATGCGGCCTACCGGTTCGTCTGGAACCTGTTCTGCGACTGGTATCTGGAGCTCGCCAAGCCGATCTTCATGGGAACGGACGCTGCCGCCCAGGCGGAAACGCGGGCCTGCGTGGCCTATGTCCTTGACGGCATCTGCGCCCTGCTGCACCCGTTCATGCCCTACATCACCGAGGAGCTGTGGGCGATCAAGGGCGCCGAGGGACCGGTGCGCACCTCGGTTCTGACGCTCGCAGCCTGGCCGTCCGGTGCCGGGCTGGTCGCGCCCGACGCCGAGGCCGAGATCGGCTGGCTGGTCGATCTCGTGACCGAGATCCGCTCGGCGCGGGCCGAGACGACCCTGCCGGCGGGGACACAGATCCCGCTGGTGCTCGTCAATGTCAGCGCCCAGACACGAGACAGGGCAGAGCGTTGGAGCGATATGCTCATCCGGCTTGCGAGGTTGTCGGAGGTCCGCTTCGAGATTGTCGCGCCGCCCCAGTCCGTGCAGATGGTGGTGCGCGGCGAGGTCGCGGCGCTGCCGCTGGCCGGGATCGTCGACGTCGCCGCGGAACGGCAGCGTCTGCAAAAGGAGATCGGCAAGATCGACGCTGACGTGGCCAAGACCGACGCCAAGCTCGGCAACGCGGACTTTCTGGCACGCGCACCCGAGGAGGTCGTCGAGGAACAGCGTGAGCGGCGCGACGAGGCCGTTGCCCGCCGGCAGAAGCTTGCCGATGCGCTGGAGAGGCTGAAGGACGGCTGAGCCGGACAGGGCTCTGGCAAAGACCCATCCGGATTCAGTGGCTCATGATTGCTGCAAGCCGAACTGGTCGATCCCGGGCGTGAAAGCCCCCGGGTGTCGCCCGCGGTCTCGCCTCACGCCGCGGATCTGGCCTAGCGGCTCTTCTTCACCGGCTCAGGAGCAGCCACCGTCTTGCGGCGCTGCTGGCCGAGGGCCATGCTCTTGGCCAGTTCGGATCGTGCTGCCGCGTAGTTCGGCGGCACCATCGGATCATCCTCCGGCAAGCCCCACTTCGCGCTATAGTCCTCGGGCGACAGAGCGTACTACGTGCGCAGGTGCCGCTTCAGCGACTTGAACTTCTTCCCATCCTCCAGTCACACGATGGGGTCCGGTTGGATCGGCCTCCTGATCAACACGACCGGCGTCTGCGCCTCGACCGGCGTCTCGACCGAACCGGTCGCCGTCGCGACCAGCGCCTTGTGCGCCTGCGCGATCAAGGACGGGAGTTCGGTCACCGTCACGGTGTTGTTGCGGACATAGGTCGCAAAGACGCCAGCGGCCAGTGCAACCAGATTGTCGGAATTTGGTCCGTCGGTCGTTGATGTTCTCGCTGGGATTACAGGCCAAGGCGATGGCGGGTATTGGCTGCTTTTCCAGCGATAATTCTTGGTGTTGATCAATTGTACGTGGGCACTGTCGCTGCAAGTGTCTGGTTTCGCGCCAGTCCGGCAAACTCGCTAACGATCCTGCAATCTTAACGCGACGGCGTGGCTCAATCCTAACTACGTTTTTACCGGCTGCGTGTGTTCGTCCCGGACGGAAGGGGCGCGCATGGCCTTCGTACGCTGGTTCAGGTCCCAATCGGTCGATGTGCAGGTCGCGATCGTCGCGGTGCTCGGCGTTGTCTGCCTCGTGGCGTGGCCCGTGGCGATGGTGGCGGCGATAACCGTCATCGGCCTCCCGATCGCCATCGTCATGGCGGCGTTTCCGACGTTCGCGCTGGTGATCGTCGCATGGCGCCTTTCATACCGTGCGCTTGCCGCGGCGGGGCTGCGCAGCCTCATCGCCAGCGCATTGCTTGCCACTCTGGCGCTGGCCCTGCCACCCGCCATCTACAATGGCCGGCTCGATGCCAAGGTTAATTTGCTCGTCGACGGCGACCGGAAGGGTCCGTCGCCGATCGTGCAGGGCACCACTGTCGGGCTGCGCCCGCCGCATTCCGGCGGGCGCCTGACCACCTGTGACGATCTCTGCCGCCGGCTCCTCCTCACCGGCGCGGCAGCACGCGTCGTCGTCAGCGAGGCCGCCTACGCGGCCGGGCCGCCCGACCCGGCGGCCGGCGCTGTGGCATTTCGTCTGGAGACGACCGGCAGAGTGTGCCCGGTCGTCAGCGAACAGAGAACGTGGGACATACGGCTTCGACTGCCGGACGAACCCCGAGGGGACGAAACCAGGGAACTCGTTCGCATCGCCCAGGTCTCTGGGCGCTGCCTGCTGGCCGAGCCTGCCCGTCTCGGCGAGGCGCTGGTCGTGATCGGAGAAGGCCGGGTGGCAAGCGGCGGCGATGCATACGCGGCCGGCCTGTCCCCCGGCTACGACACCGTCCGCGCACGCCGGCTGTCAGTTCACGTGGCGGGGGCAGGCACGTTCGAGGAAGCGTTTCGGGAGACTCGGGTCGCCTATGACCGCCTCCTCCCGATCCTGGCGCCGTCCTATGCGTCCGGAAGCGAACTGCGCTTGGCACCGGTGTTTCTTCGCACGCACAAAATGATCCCGGCTTCGGCCGGGGGCCTCGAAGCCGATTGGCCGACGGTGCTGCGGGACATCGTGCGCCTGGACCTCGGCGTAGGGCCGCTGGTCGCACAGGCCTCGGCCGGCCGCACGCTCCGCGACGCGATCGCCACAGGCCAACCTCTGCCTGTGGCTGCCGCTGACTTGTCTAACGACGTCTTTGCCCGGTTCGTGCAGCAGCGGAAGGTTATGCTGGCCGATGCCGAAATCGCGATGGCGATCCTGAGAGACCGGCGGCTGCCGGTCAGCCAGAACGCATGGGTCCTCGTGCGCCACGGCCAGGACCTGCCCGATCAGATGAAGCGAGAGGTGGCCGAACTCCTGTTTGCGCGACTGCGAGACCTCGCCGCCGCACCCGACCGGAGCCCGCGGGCCCTGCAGGCCGCCGGTCCTATAGGCACCGCAATCGATGAACTCCCCGAATGGATCGTTCGAATCCATCGCGGCGACCTTGAATGGCTGGCGCAGGAGCCCTCGTTGCGCGGCCCTGCCTCCTCCGCTCTGCGTCAGCTCTCCGTTTTTGGGGCGGAGGCCGTTCCCACTCTGGTGTCCCTTGTCGACGTCGGCGCAAGCCTGCGCGGCGACGGGAAAAAACCAGCGAAGGACTGGCAGCCTCCCTACCTCGCCGGCCTGATCGGGCTCTGCAGGGCCGGCAGCAGCGCCGCTGTGGCGATCCCTGCGCTCATCGAGCGGATCGGGCGGGGTGACATCCTCGTCAGCAACAGCGATGGCCGGCTTGCCCTGGACACGCTGATCCGCCTGGGCACACCGCCGGCTATCGTCGAAGGGGCCTTTCTCAATGCTGGGGCGCCCCCCGAGGACATGCAGCGAGACCTGAAGCAGGCGCAGCGGCAACCCAAATGCACCTATTGAACACGCGAAGCATCTGTGCGCTCGAGGTTCGTTCGTTGACCGCCCCAGCCGGACCGGAGGACGTTGGCAAAAGAGGCCATCCGGTGCAAGGGCGACAGTTGCGTGCGGCGGCAGGCTCCATTTAGCCTCTAGGCAGGGCCGATCATGCCGGCCTGGCGCGGCAGCTATGGGGAGCGCTGCGGCGCTGCGAGTACGCGGTAGAAGCCGTCGGGATCGTCCTCGCCCGTTGCGCGGGCCCGGGCGAGGCCGTCAACGATCCTGGTGGCGACCGGCAGCCGGTAGTGCAGGGCATCCCAGTAGTTTGAATCATCACGCGTCACCGGCGAGGGAATACGGAAATCCACCACGGTCGCCCCGTGCCGCGCACCGATGGCAGCGACCGCGGCCTTGCAGGCCATCTCGCGCGCCAGCCCCGGCGACCCGGGCGGGTGCTGGCCGGCGATGTGGTTTGGCGTGAAGGCGAGCACCACGGCGGCATCCCTAGGCAAGCGCGCCAACAAGGTATCGATCCACGCCAGTGCCGGGAAGACCCATCCGTCCCGTTCCGTCGACGTGGGGGTGTAGGCCGCGGCGTCGATAATCGTCCGGTCACGGCCTGCCCAGATATGGCCCCGCGCCCGGGCGAGGTCGTAGGTTGCCTCGTCGGGGGTGAAGACCTCGTAACCGTCGCGGCGCAGCCGTTCGGCCATGAAGCCGAACCGATGCAGCATCATCCGCCAGGCAATCTCCATCGCCTTGAGGCTCAGCAATTCGGGCCAGTCATTGCGGGGATTGTCATCGTAGAAGGTCTTCGGAAACGCCCGGAA
>JBMOJG010000218.1:0-5876 GCA_049316925.1 Alsobacter sp.
ACATCGGCATGCACGAAGGTCGTCACGGCCTTCAGCTTGGGATGAGCGTCGAGCAGCGGCAGGCACAGGGACTCTTGTCCGTGCACGATAAAGTGTGCCTGCGGATGGTGCTCGAGGGCGATGGCCGCGCCGGGAATGACCACCGACGGGCCATGGTCGCCGCCCATCGCATCAAGTGAAATCCGGACCTTGCGCGTCATCGATGTCGGCCGTTCGCGGCTTTGAGGTCCCGGGACTGCGGCGGGGCCGCGCGGACGGCGGACAATAGCCGAGCCGTGTGACGTGGCAACTGCAAATGGCGGCGGGTCACTCGCCCTGCGGCTGTCCCAACCGCTTCAGGGCCGCAAAGGGCGAGGCCTCACCGGCCTCCGATTCGGCGTAGCTGAAGGTCTCGCCGGGCTGGCGCGGATACGGGTCAAGGCCCAGCGCCAGGAACTCGGCGGTCAGCTGTCCGAGATCGATCCGGCCGTCGATGATCGGATCGGGCGCATCAAGCACGGCCTGCTGGTCACGCCGGTCCTCACCATCGCCTGTGTCGTGCCTGGGATCGTCGACAAATTTGACCGTCACGGCCTCGTCGACCGTCGCGGGAAACGGCTCGAGCGACACCACGCTGATCTGGCGCACGGCTGCGGTCACCCGGCCCGTCACCGTGACGCTGCGGCCCCGGCGCACGACGAGAAAGCGGCCGGCCAGGCTGTCGATCCCGTCAAGGCCGAAGGCGGCGGCCAGCGCTGCGCGCTCATCGGCAGTCGGGTCGACTGCGGCCTCGACCCCCGCCTCCGGCAGGTCATCGACGTCGAAGGGCCGGGTCAGGGTCGCAGAGGTCGGGGTCATCGATCGCTCCCGCCGGAGGGCTCGAGGTCGGGGAAAGGCGGCGTGCCGTCGACAAAGGCCTGGAACGGCGCGCCGGCCAGCAGTCGTTCGGCGTCCTCAACATAGCGCGCCAGCCGCGCCGGCGCATCCGGCACGGCTGCGGCATCGCCGAAGACATTGCGCAGCAGGGCAGCTTCCAGGCCCGTGCCGCCCTCCAGCGCCACGCCATAGGCCCTGGCACGGCCGTAGAAGGCCGATGCCAGCGTTTTCATTTTCTTGGGCACGCCGATATCGCTGACGCCGAGCTCGCGCAACGCGCTGTCGAAATGCGCAAAGGTGTGGTCGACAAGGTCCTGTGCCAGCTCGCCCGCAGGGGCCGGTAGGGCGGCCAGGCGGCGCAAGACCAGCGCGACATGCAGGGTCAGCATGTCGAAACGCCCCTCGACGGTGTCGGGAACGCCGAGATCCCGGTAGAATCCTGGTGCCCGCGATGCGTCGGCAATCGCCAGATACAGGCGGTCGACGACGGCGGCGTTCGGATTGCGGCGCTTGAACAGGCCTAAAATCATGGATGCCACGCCCCTTCGGACGGCCTCCCGGCTCGCCTTGCAATTACCACGACCGCGGGTTACGGCAACCGAGCCGGGTCGGGCAAGCGAAAACTGGCGCTCAGCTCCTCCTGCGGCGATGCGGCATCTCAAGGGGTGGGACATGGTGCGTGCGGACTCGATGCGTCCGGATCAGGCTGCGGCGTCGCCGCTGCGGCGCTGGGCGGTGCGGCTGGTGATGGCGGCGGGGCTCGGGGCCGGGCTCGCTGCATGCAACCAGGAAGTGCAGACCCGAGGCTACGTCATTGACGAGCGCCTGCTGCAGCAGATCAAGCCGGGCACGGATGCCCAGACCGTCATCACGACGCTGGGGTCACCCTCCACCGTGTCGACCGTCGGCAACCAGACCTGGTATTACATCAGCCAGCAGACGAAGCGGTCCCTGGCGTTCATGGACCCGGCCATTGTCGACCAGCGCGTGCTGGCCCTGACCTTCAACAAGAACATGAAGGTTGAGCGCATTGCCAGCTACGGACTGCAGGACGGCGTGATCTTCGACTTCATCAGCCGCACCACGCCCACGGGCGGCAACGAGCTGTCGGTCGTGCGCCAGCTGCTGCGTGCCACGGGCCAGGGCATCATCTGAGCCCATCAGCTTGGGAGACGGCGCAGACGGCTGTGGCCGCCGGCACGTTTCCCCAGCTCCTTTTGCGGTCGGCTTTGCGTCGCAAACGCCTCCCTAACGAAAAAGCCCGCGGTCGCAAGACCGCGGGCTTTTTCATTGCGATGGTCGGTTCGCTCAGTTGATGTGGGCGAGAACCGCCAGCAGCAGCAGGGCGACGATGTTGGTGATCTTGATTGCCGGATTCACGGCCGGGCCGGCGGTGTCCTTGTAGGGGTCGCCGACGGTATCACCGGTGACCGAGGCCTTGTGCGCATCGGATCCCTTCATGTGACGGACGCCGTCCTTGTCGACGAAGCCATCCTCGAACGACTTCTTGGCGTTGTCCCATGCGCCGCCGCCCGACGTCATCGAGATGGCGACGAACAGGCCGGTGACGATCACGCCGAGCAGCGAGGCGCCAAGCGCCGCGAAGGCGGAAGCCTTCGAGCCCGACAGGGCCAGGACCCCGAAATAGGCCACGAGCGGTGCCAGCACCGGCAGCATCGAGGGGATGATCATCTCCTTGATGGCCGCGCGGGTCAGCATGTCGACGGCGCGGGCATAGTCGGGCTTGTCGGTGCCCGCCATGATTCCCGGCTTCTCGCGGAACTGGCGACGCACCTCCTCCACGACCGAGCCGGCTGCCCGACCGACCGCTGTCATGGCGATGCCGCCAAACAGGTAGGGGATGAGCCCGCCGAAGATCAGGCCAGCGACCACATAGGGGTTGGAGAGGTCGAACGACACGGTGCCGATGCCCTTGAAGTAGGGGAACAGCGTCGATCCGGCCTTGTTGGCCTCTGTCGTGAAGTACTGCAGATCGTAGCTGTAGGCCGCGAACAGCACGAGCGCGCCGAGGCCGGCTGAGCCGATGGCGTAGCCCTTGGTGACGGCCTTGGTGGTGTTGCCGACCGCGTCGAGTGCGTCCGTCGAGTGGCGGACCTCCTTCGGCAGGCCGGCCATCTCGGCAATGCCGCCGGCATTGTCGGTGACCGGGCCGAAGGCATCGAGCGCGACGATCATGCCGGCAATGCCCAGCATGGTGGTGACCGCGATCGCCGTGCCATAGAGACCGGCGAGCTGGAAGGTCGAGATGATGCCGAAGACAATGACGAGCGCCGGCAGGGCCGTCGATTCCAGCGAGACCGCGAGGCCCTGGATGACGTTGGTGCCGTGGCCCGTGACAGATGCCTGGGCGATGGACACGACCGGGCGCTTGCCGGTGCCGGTGTAGTACTCGGTGATCCAGACGATCAGGCCGGTGACGATCAGACCGATGACGCCGCAGGCGAACAGCTTGGTGCCGTTGACCACGATGTCGCCGCCCATGGCCTTGACGGTGCCGACATCACCGAAGCCGATGGTGCCCCAGGTGGCAATGGCAAGACCCACGACCGACAGGCCGGAGGTGACCCACAGGCCCTTGTAGAGTGCGCCCATGATCGAGTTGTTGGCACCGAGCTTGACCGCGAAGGTGCCGGCAATCGATGTGACGATGCAGACCGCGCAGATGGCGAGCGGGTAAAGGATGGTCTTGGACAGAACATCCGGACCAGCGCCGACGAAGAAGATCGCGGCCAGCACCATGGTGGCGACCACAGTCACCGCATAGGTCTCGAACAGGTCGGCCGCCATGCCGGCGCAGTCGCCGACATTGTCGCCGACATTGTCGGCGATCGTGGCGGGGTTGCGCGGGTCATCCTCGGGAATGCCGGCCTCGACCTTGCCGACGAGGTCAGCGCCTACGTCGGCCCCCTTGGTGAAGATGCCGCCGCCGAGCCGGGCAAAGATCGAGATCAGGGACGCGCCGAAGCCCAGTGCCACGAGGGCGTCGATGACAACGCGCAGGCTCTTGGGATCGGTGATCGCATAGCCCATCGGGCCGGTGAGCGCCCAGTAGTAGACAGCGACGCCGAGCAGCGCCAGTCCAGCCACCAGCATGCCGGTGACCGCACCTGCCTTGAAGGCCACGTCGAGGCCAGCCGCGAGGGACTGGGAGGCCGCCTGGGCGGTGCGCACATTGGCCCGCACCGACACGTTCATGCCAATGAAGCCGGCAAGGCCGGACAGGATCGCGCCGATGGCAAACCCGGCCGCCACGGGCGAGCCCAACAGCCAGAAGATGACGCCGAACAGCACGACACCGACGATGCCGATGGTGATGTATTGCCGCTTCAGATAGGCCTGCGCGCCCTCGGCAATCGCCGCGGCGATTTCCTGCATGCGCTGCGTGCCGGCATCGCGGCCATTCACGTCGGCAATGGCCCACGCGCCATAGGCCAGCGACAGCAGGCCACCCAAAATAATCAACCAAATGGTCATGTTTCGTCCCTGCAGTGTCCCGACGACGTCGCGTCCGGATGTCCGGAGGCCGACGCCGCGAGCCCGTTCTTCTGTGACCGTGCCCCGAGCGGAGCGGGCACAGTCGTGCCAAAATTGTTGCCGCGACGCAAACGGCACGTGGGCATTGCGGCCAAAAAATCGCTTCCTTCGACCATTTTTCCGCTCAGACCGCCGGAACTTGGCGGCTGTGCCGCGAAAACCGTAGCCAGCCCAGCACCAGCAGCGCCAGTACGACCGGCGGAAACACCACGTCGTTGACCAGGCCCCAGCCATGGGCGGCCAGAAGATGGCCGGACGAGAACGAGCCGACCGCCATTGTCCCGAAGATCAGGAAGTCGTTGAAGGACTGAACCTTGCTCCGTTCCGGCGGCGCACAGACTTCCGCCACCATCGCGGTGGCGCCGACGAAGCCGAAATTCCAACCGACACCGAGCAGGACAAGGCCGATCCAGAAGTGCCAGACGGTGATGCCGGTCAGGTGCAGAGCGGCGGCGGCAGCGATCAGCGCCAGCCCTGCGATGATGACCCGCGGCGCCCCGAACCGCGTCACCAGCGCGCCGGTGAAGAAACTCGGGCCATACATGGCCACGACATGCCACTGGATGGCGGCGTTGGAATCGCTCACCGAGTGGCCGCACATCTGCATGGCCAGCGGCGCAGACGTCATGACCAGGTTCATCAGCGCATAGCTCACCACGCCACAGACGACAGCGGCGATGAACCGCGGCTCGCGCATGATCTGCACCAGCGGCCGCCCGGCCGATGCCCCCTCAACCGGCGGCGGCGGCAGGGGAATGCGGACAAAACTGAGCAGGCCCATGGCCACAATGGCAACGAGAGCCTGCGCGAGGTAGCTGGCGGCAAACAGGTAGGGAGACCAGAGCCCCATCGTGACATTGACGAGTTGCGGCCCCAGCACGCCCGCGAAGATCCCGCCCGCCATCACCCAACTGATGGCGCGGGGACGGAAGGCCGGACTGGCCGTATCGGCCGCGGCGAACCGGTATGACTGCGCCACCGAGCCATAGAGGCCGCCGAAGAAGGTTGCGCAGCAATACAGCCAGAAACTGCCCGTCACCACCGCCGCGCAGGCGAGAAGCCCCATCATGGCGCCGCAACCGGTGCCGATCCAGAAGGTCACACGGCGGCCATGGCGTCGGGTGATCATGCCGCCTGGCAGCGTGCCGGCCGCCATGCCGACCACGAAGCACGAGACCGGAACGGTCGCGAGCGACGGGCTGGGGGCCAGCATGGACCCCACGATCGCGCCCGTGGCGAACACCACGGCCGCGTTGGCGCCGGCCAGAGCGGATGCCCCGGCCAGGATCAGGGCATTGCGTCGAGCAAGCCTGTCGCCTTCCGCCTCAACTGTCATGGATGCATCCTCAGAGATGACTGTAGGCTCCGGCGCCCACTGCGAAAGGGGTTCCGTGCAACTCGACGGCAAGGGGCCCGGGCGCGCCACGGACCGTGCCGATCGCCGTCAGGTCCAATCCGACGTCAGC
>JBMOJG010000219.1:0-5848 GCA_049316925.1 Alsobacter sp.
CCATGCGGCGGCGGGCGTCCGCATCCGTCATGCGCGGCGACAGTCCGAAATAGAGTGCCATGCCGATCAGCAGCAGCGGCACGAGGCCGGCGAGCCAGGCGCCCGGCAGGACCCGGACCGCAACGGCCCCCGCCATCGCGCTGATCGCGGCCAGAACGGCCATCGGCCAGGCCGATGGCCAGTCGATCTTGCCGGCGCGGGCGAAGGCAACCGTGGCGGAGGCGGTCCCGAACACGCCCTGCAGTTTGTTGGTGGCAACGGCGACCACCGGGTCGAGCCCGGCGAGCAGCAGGGCCGGCACGGTGATCAGGCCACCGCCACCGGCGATGGCATCGAGCATGCCGGCCAGAACGGCGACAGCGGCGAGGACGGCGACCGCCTCGATGCCAAGTTCCACCCCGGTGCCGGGATCAGCGGTGCGTGAAGGCGGGCTTGCGCTTCTCGACGAAGGCGCCCATCCCTTCCTTCTGGTCGGCAGTGGCGAACATCGCCTGGAACACGCGGCGCTCGAAGCGGATGCCCTCGGCCAAGGTCGTCTCGTAGGAGCGGTTGACGCTCTCCTTGGTCATCATCACGATCGGTGTCGACAGGTCGGCAATCTGTGCCGCCACCTTGAGAGCCTCGTCGACCAGTTCGGCCGCCGGCAGCACCCGCGAGACGAGACCGGCGCGCTCGGCCTCGGCCGCGTCCATCATCCGGCCGGTGAGGCACATTTCCATGGCCTTCGCCTTGCCGACAAAGCGCGTCAGGCGCTGCGTGCCACCAGCGCCCGGCATGACGCCAAGCTTGATCTCGGGCTGACCGAACTTCGCCGTGTCGGCGGCCAGGACGAAGTCGCACATCATGGCCAGTTCGCAGCCGCCGCCGAGCGCAAAGCCCGCCACCGCGGCGACGATCGGCTTGCGGCGCGCGCCGACCCGGTCCCATGCGGTGATGAAGTCCTCCAGATAGGTCTCCGGATAGGTCTTCGCCTGCATCTCCTTGATGTCGGCGCCCGCCGCGAAGGCCTTCTCCGATCCGGTGATGACGATACAACCAATGCCGCTGTCCCGGTCGAAGCCGTCCAGGACCGTGTTCAGCTCGGCCACCAGCGTTGAATTCAGCGCATTGAGGGCCTGCGGGCGGTTCAGCCGAACGAGGCCGACGCGGCCATGCGTCTCGACGATCAGGGTCTCGTAGGTCATGGCGGCGCTCCCATCCCGATGCTTTCATCCATGGCTACAAGAGGCGCATGCCGAGGGCAATCGGGCAATCCGCACGGACGCGAGTGCAGAGCGGCACGGCTCAGCGCTGGCAGACACTGCACCAGAAGGTCGATCGTCCCGACTGCACCGACCGCAGGACCATACCGCGACAGCCGGGGGCGGGGCAGGGATCATTCTCGCGGTCGTAGACGCGGAAGCCGTGCTGGAAATAGCCCAGCGACCCGTCGGTGTGGGCATAGTCGCGCAGCGACGACCCGCCAGCCTCCACGGCTTCGGCGAGAACCTCCCGGATCACGCCGGCCAGCCGCACCGCGGCCGCTGTGGCACCCCCGTCGCGCCGCGCCAGCGTGCCGGCGGCACGGCGCGGCGAAAGGCCGGCCCGATGCAGCGCCTCGCACACATAGATATTGCCGAGCCCCGCAATGAGATGCTGGTCGAGCAGGGCCGCCTTCAGCGGCGCCGCCTTGCCGGCGAAAAGCCGTGCCAGTGTGGCGCCGTCCAGCGCGTTGCCGAGGGGCTCGATTCCCATGCGGGCAAACAGCGGATGGGCCGCCAGGTCCGCCCGCGGCACCAGCGTCATGAACCCGAAGCGGCGCGGGTCGTTGTAGGTGACCGTGGCGCCCCCCGAGAGGTGGAAGACCACGTGATCATGGGCCATGCCGCCCCCTGCCTCGTGGTGGAAGTCCCCCGGGCGGGAGTTGCCATCCGTCTGCGCGACAGTGAAGCGGCCGCTCATACCCAGATGCATCACCAGCACGGTGCCGTCGTCGAGGTCGGCCAGCAGATATTTGGCGCGGCGGCCAAGCGCAGCCACGTCGCGCCCGGTGAGGCGCTCGGCGAAGCGCTCGGGAAACGGGAAGCGCAGGTCGGGCCGGCGCTGCTCGACGCGCAGGATGCGGGCTCCCACCATGGCGGGCTCAAGGCCACGGCGAACGGTTTCGACCTCGGGAAGTTCAGGCACGCCACGGGTTCCTTGCGACAACCACCCCGCATAGCGCCCCGCTGCGTCACGCGCTATGGTCCGCGCCGCAAACGGGCCGGATGACGGGACATGGCGCAGGACAGGACGGCAGACGGCGGAGCCGAGACGCATTTCGGCTTCTCGACGGTGCCGCTGCACGACAAGCAGGACATGGTCGACGCCGTGTTCCACAAGGTCGCGGGTCGCTACGACCTGATGAACGACCTGATGTCGGCCGGCCTTCACCGGGCGTGGAAGGATGCGCTGGTGTCCAGCCTGCGGCCGCCGCGCGACCGGCCCTTCGCGCATCTCGACGTGGCCGGCGGCACCGGCGACGTGGCGTTCCGCGTGCTGGATGCTGCCGGTCCGCAGGCACATGTGACGGTGCTGGACATCAACACCGACATGCTGGCGGTCGGGCGCGAGCGAACCCCGGCACGGCTCGAGGGCCGGGTCGATTTTGTCGAGGGCAATGCCGAGGCCCTGCCCTATCGCGACAAGCGTTTCGACGCGTACACGATCGCGTTCGGCATCCGCAACGTTCCGCGCATCGACCTGGCGCTGGCGGAGGCGCATCGCGTGCTGAAGCGCGGCGGCCGGTTCCTGTGCCTGGAGTTCTCGCAGGTCGACGTTCCCGGTTTCGACGCGATCTACGACGCCTATTCGTTCCGGGCCGTGCCGGCACTGGGCAGGATCGTGACCGGTGATGGCGAGCCCTACCGCTACCTCATCGAGTCGATCCGCAAATTCCCGCGGCCGGCCGCCTTCTCGGCGATGATCGCCGCCGCGGGGTTGCGACGCGTCACCGACCGGCCGATGACCGGCGGCATCGTGCGGCTGCACTCCGCCTGGAAGCTGTGAGCCGCGCGTGCTGACCAATCTCCTGCATCTTGGGCGGCTCGGCCGCGTCGGCTTCGTGCTGGCGCGGGAGGGGGCGCTCGGCCTGGTCGATACCGGCGAGCTTCCCCCGGCGGCTCGTGGCGCGATCCGCCTGGCGCGACTGGTGGAGCGGCGAGGCGCCGGCGACGGGGCGGCCCGGCTGGCAGCGGCGTTGACCCGGCTTGGTCCGTCCTATGTCAAGTTCGGCCAGTTCCTGGCGACGCGCCCGGACGTGGTCGGCGTGCGGGTGGCGCGCGACCTCGAGGGCCTGCAGGACCGGATGCCGCCCTTCCCGCGCAGCGAGGCGGTGGCGACCATCGAGGCGACGCTGGGCAAGCCGCTCGACGCCGTGTTCGCGAGCTTCGGCGAGCCGGTCGCCGCGGCCTCGATTGCGCAGGTCCATCGGGCAACGGTGCGCACCGCCGATGGCGAGAGGCTCGTTGCCGTCAAGGTGCTGCGGCCCGGCGTGCGGGCCCGGTTCCGGCGCGACATTGACGGCATGGCGTTTGCGGCCCGCACGCTGGAGCGGCTGGTCCCCGAGATGAAGCGGCTGCGGCCCGTCGGCGTCGTGGAGACTCTGGCGCGCTCGGTGACGATGGAGATGGATCTGCGGCTCGAGGCCGCCGCCCTCTCTGAGATGGCGGAAAACACCCGCGACGATCCGGACTTCCGCGTTCCCGCCGTCGAGTGGGAGCGGACGGCCCGCGACGTGCTGGTCATGGAGTGGATCGACGGCCTGCCGCTGAATTCGCTCACAGCGATCGACGAGGCGGGGCATGACCGCGTCGCGCTGGGGCGCAGCGTGATCCAGTCGTTCCTGCGGCATGCGCTGCGCGACGGCTTCTTCCACGCCGACATGCATCCGGGAAACCTGTTCGTCGACGTGCAGGGCCGGCTCTGTGCGGTCGATTTCGGGATCATGGGGCGGCTTGGCCTGAAGGAACGCCGATTCCTCGCCGAGATCCTGCTCGGCTTCATCACCCGCAACTACCGGCGGGTCGCCGAGGTGCATTTCGAGGCCGGCTACGTGCCAGGCCACCATTCGGTGGAGGATTTTGCCCAGGCGATCCGCGCCATCGGCGAGCCGATCCATGACCGCACGGCCGATCAGATCTCGATGGCGCGTCTGCTAACGCTGCTGTTCGAGATCACCGGCCTGTTTGACATGACGACGCGGACCGAGCTGGTGATGCTGCAGAAGACGATGGTGGTGGTGGAGGGCGTCGCCCGCAATCTCGACCCCCGCCTCGACATGTGGTCGACGGCCGAGCCCGTGGTGCGCAGCTGGATCGAGCGTAATCTCGGGCCGGTCGGGCGGATCGAGGAAGCCGGCCGGGGCGCGCTGTCCTTCGCCACCATGTTCGGCGAGCTGCCCGGACTGGTCGGCCGGGCCGAGCGGGTCCTCGGACGGCTCGAGGACGCGACGACGCGCGGTTTCATGCTCGATCCCGCGAGCGTGCAGGACATCGGCCGGGCCGAGGCGCGGCGGTCGCGCTGGGGAACGGCGGCGCTGTGGATCCTCGCGGCCTGTGCGGCCATCGTGACGCTGCGCGGGATCTGGTAGGCTGAGGCCGGAGGAACCCGCATGGCTCTCGACGGCAAGCGCATCCTGCTCATCGTCGGCGGCGGCATCGCCGCCTACAAGGCGCTGGAGCTGATCCGCACACTGCGCAAGCGTGGCGCTGCCGTGCGCTGCATTCTCACCAAGGCCGCCCACGAGTTCGTGACGCCGCTGTCGGCCTCGGCGCTGACGGGCGACAAGGTTTATACCGACCTGTTCTCGCTGACCGACGAGGCCGAGATGGGCCATATCGAGCTGTCGCGGGATGCCGACCTGCTGGTGGTGGCGCCGGCCACCGCCGATCTGATGGCCAAGATGGCGCAGGGCCGGGCCGACGACCTCGCCTCGACTGCGCTGCTGGCCACCGACAAGGCGGTGCTCGTCGCCCCGGCGATGAATGTGCGAATGTGGACGCATCCGGCGACGCAACGCAATCTTGCGGCCCTGCGGGCGGACAGCGTCACGATCATCGGCCCCGACGACGGCGAGATGGCCTGCGGCGAGTTCGGACCCGGCCGGATGGCGGAGCCGGAGGTGATCGCGCAGGCTGTCGCGGCGGCGCTGGCGCCCGCCCACCGGCCGCTGGCCGGGCGGCGCGTGCTGGTGACGTCCGGGCCGACGCATGAACCCATCGACCCGGTGCGGTACATCGCCAACCGTTCGTCGGGCAAGCAGGGCCACGCCATTGCGGGGGCGCTGGCTGCCCTGGGTGCCGAGGTGACGCTGGTGTCCGGTCCCGTCACGATCCCTGATCCAGCTGGCGTCCGGGTGGTCAGGGTCGAAACCGCGCGCGAAATGCTTGAGGCCGTCGAGGCGATCCTGCCGGTCGACGCGGCGGTGTTCTGCGCGGCTGTGGCGGACTGGCGGGTCGCACAGCCGGGCGAAGACAAGCTCAAGAAGGGCAACGGCGGGCCGCCGGCGCTGACGCTCGTCGAAAATCCGGACATCCTCGCCACAGTGGCGGCGCGGACGCAGGACCGGCCGACCCTGGTCGTCGGCTTTGCGGCGGAGACCGAGACGGTCCTGGCGCATGCCCAGGCCAAGCTGGCGCGCAAGAAGTGCGACTGGATCGTTGCCAACGATGTCAGCACCCCCGCCGACGGCTCGGCCGGCGTGATGGGCGGCGACCGCAACACGGTGTCGCTGGTGACGGCCACGGGTGTCGAATCCTGGCCGACCCTCGACAAGACGGCGGTGGCGCTGCGGCTTGCGGAGCGGATCGCACAGGCGCTGGGCGAAACC
>JBMOJG010000220.1:0-5845 GCA_049316925.1 Alsobacter sp.
ACACGCTGACGGACGCCGCCGGGCGGCGAACCTTCGGGCTGGTCGAGGCCCGCCTCACCAAGGACGACATGCTGGTGGTGCGCCTCGACGGTGTCGACGACCGCGACGCAGCCACGGCGCTCACCAACACGAAAGTGTATGTGACCCGGTCAGAGCTACCGCCGCCGGATCCGGATGAGTTCTACCACGCAGACCTGGTCGGCCTGCGTGTCGAGACAACGGCTGGCGCCGTGCTTGGCAGGGTGGCGGCGGTGCTGGATTTCGGCGCCGGCGACATTCTGGAGATCGAGCCGGCCGATGGCAGCCGGCCGGTGATGCTGCCGTTCACGCTTGCCACCGTGCCGGTGGTTGACATCGCCGGAGGCCGGATCGTCGCCGAGCCGCCGGTCGAGGTGATCGGCGAGGATCCGGGCGATAGCGACTCCGACGAGCCGGACGGATCGCCCGCCGGAGGCTGACCCCGATCCTGCCTCGATGCCCGAAGGTTGAAGAGGCAGCGAGGCGGGTCCCCCACACCCAGCAGCGGTCAGGACGCCGGCTGGCACTCCGGATGGGGTTTCACAAACCGCTCCGCCTGGGCCGGATGTCGTGCGAGCGCCTTGTCCGGCCGGACCGGCCGGCGCACCAGTTCGCCCTGGCAGTTGGGGCAACGGCCACCGAAGCGGTCACGCGCGCAATCTGCGCAGAACGTGCACTCGAACGTGCAGATCATGGCATCGCGCGATGAGGCCGGAAGGTCTCGGTCGCAGCACTCGCAGTTCGGCCGCAGCATCAGCATGTCAGGCCGCCTTCTTGCGCGGCTGCAGCAGCTTGCGGTTGATGAGCGACTCGGCGATCTGGATCGCGTTCAGCGCCGCGCCCTTGCGCAGATTGTCGGACACGCACCAGAAGGCGAGACCGTTCTCGACCGTGGTGTCCTCGCGGATGCGCGAGATGTAGGTCGCATCCTCGCCGGCCGCCTCGTGCGGGGTGATGTAGCCGCCGGGCTCATGCTTGTCGACAACGAGGCAGCCGGGCGCCGAACGCAGGATGCTGCGCGCCTCCTCGGCGCTGATCGGATCGGCGAACTCGACATTCACGGCCTCCGAATGACCGATGAACACCGGCACGCGGACGCAGGTCGCGGTGAGGCGGATCTTCGGGTCGAGGATCTTCTTGGTCTCGACCATCATCTTCCATTCCTCCTTGGTGAAGCCGTCGTCCATGAAGACGTCGATCTGGGGAATGATGTTGAAGGCGATCCGCTTTTGGAACTTCTTGCTCACGACCTCACCCGTGGTGAAGATCGCCCGGGTCTGGTTGAACAGCTCGTCCATGCCGTCCTTGCCGGCGCCGGACACGGACTGGTAGGTCGACACGACGACGCGGGTAATCGTGGCGCGCTCGTGCAGCGGCTTCAGCGCGACAACAAGCTGCGCGGTCGAGCAGTTCGGATTGGCGATGATGTTCAGCCGATCGGCCTTGGCCATGTAGTCGGCCAGGACGTGGGCATTGACCTCGGGGACGACCAGCGGAACGCGCTCGTCGTAGCGCCAGCACGAGGAGTTGTCGATGACGAGGCAGCCGGTATGGCCGATGCGGGGCGACCAGTCCTTCGACACGGTCGAACCGGCCGACATCAGGCAGATATCCGTGTCCGACCAGTCATAATGCTCCAGCGACTTCACCTTCAGGGTGCGGTCGCCGAACGAGACCTCGGTGCCGAGGCTGCGCGAGGAGGCCAGCGCCACGACCTCGTCGGCCGGGAAGGCCCGCTCGGCCAGGATGGAAAGCATTTCGCGGCCCACATTGCCCGTGGCACCCACGACGGCGACCTTGAAGCCCATGATGTTTGTTCCCGTGTGACTGGTTGTCGGTCTCCCCCGGAGGTGTCCCGCGGCGCTGCCGCGGGGTCCTCATCCTCCGCCGGGGGAGGATCCGGAGCGAGGACAAGCGTCAGCGCGCCGTGCCGCCTTTGGCGGCCGGCGTTTTGCCCGTCGTTTTCGTCGACCTGACAACCCGCATGGCGAAACGCTCGTCCCGGCAAAAACCGCCGATAAGAGAGGAGAAACACGCAAGTCCGGCGAAAGTCAATCAGGCCTTGGGCGGAGGCGCCGCCACCGGAGAGGCCAGCGCCGTCAGCGCTTCGCCCTCGACCCTGTAGAACACCTTGGGCTGCCGCACGGCCCCGAGCGCCTCGTAGAAGCGCTGGGCGGCCTGGTTGCTGGCCTCGGTCGTGAAATCGATGCGGCCATAGCCGTTCTGCAGGGCATGGCCAGCCAGCCAGCCGAGCAGCGCCCGGCCGATGCCCCGCCCCCGCAGGGGCGCAACGACGAACAGATCCTTGAGGTAGAGCACGCCCGACAGAAGATGGCCGGGGCGCAGCACCCCGAAGCAGGCGATGCCCGCCGGCTGCCCATCCAGCCTTGCGATCGCGAACCGGCTGCCCTCGCCCTCCGCCAGCGCCCGCCTCACCATGGCCTCGGCTTCGGCCTGCGGCCTGGCCTGGCCCTTTCCGAGATAATGGCTGTCGAGCGCCGTGATGAGCCATCCCGCCTCGGGCACGTCCTGCAGCCCGGAACCAGCCAGGCTGATCTGCAGATCCATCGGTGTTTCCATGGGCTTAACCCTGTCGGTCAACCATGGGTTGACTAATCCAAACGATCGCAGCGGCGCGGTAACCAGTGTCTTAGCCCGACCGCTCAAAGTCGACCCATCCGCGCCACAAGGGCGGTTGGACAGGGTTGCGTCATGGTCCATTTGACTTCCGGACATCCGCCTTTTGCCGACGAGTTGGTCGCACCGCGTCCGCGTAGCACGGTCCTTGCCACGCTTGCAGACGCGGCGAGCCCGGCGCGCATTCTCGTGGCGCTGGCAATTTCGGGCATGGCGGCGCTTCTGCTCGATCCGGGTGTTCCGCGGCCGGCCACTCCGCCGCACCCATCCGGGCCCCTGCTGCGCACCGAGGCGCCTGCCTGGATGCCGGTATCGCGGCCAATACCGATGTTCGCGCTGGACAGTGTAGTCTTCGGCCGGGAGGCGCGCAGGCTCGAGGCGCGGCGCCACGCGACCGGTGGCGGACGCGAGGAGCTGCATCTGCTGGGCACGCCAGGCGCAGCCGGAGGCCATGCCCGCATCATGCTCTACCGGCCGGGATCCGAAAGCCCGACACCGGGGACCTTCTATCTCGATCTGGCGCGGCGTGCCGCAGAGGCCGGCCTGCCGGTCGCCCGCAGCGCGATGCCGATTCCGATGATGACCAAGTTCGGCCCGGCCGAAACCGCGGATGTTGTCTTGGGCTCGGGCGCCACCGCACAGGCCTGTCTCGCCTTCAGGCTGATCGCCGAGGACACCGAACTGCGCATGTCGGGCTGGGCCTGTGGCAGCGGCGATCGCCCGCTCGATCGGCTCTGGCTGGCCTGCACGCTGGACCGGCTCGATCTGCTGGGCAGCGGCGAGGATCGCGGCCTGCGGGCCTGGTTCTCGCGGGCGGAGCGCAACCGTCTCACCCAGTGCCGGGGCGGCCGGCGGGCCGCCTGGCTCGATCCGGACGGACCACTCGCCGGCTTGCGCCCGCCGACGTGAGCATGACCATTTGCCGGATCCTTGACCGTCCCATAACGTTAATGAAGCGGGTCTAGTCTGTCCCTATCGCAAACCGTTCCGAGGTCTCCATGCGCCGCCTTGCCACCACTCTCGCATTCGCCCTCGCGGCGACCACGCTCGCCAGCGCCCTGGCGGAGGCTGCTCCCAAGCGCCGCAACGAGCTCACAGTGACGCGGCGCTCCTATTTCGATGCCGGAAACGTCGTCCGGCCGGGCAGCGGCGGCTACACGAACTACGTGACGATCGGCCAGGGGCCCACCGCGCAGCCCGTGTACCAGCACGTCAACAGCCTCTTCGGCGGCGAGACGCTGCCTCAGCGCTTCCAGCTGCCCTATCGCTGAGCGCACAATTCTCGCCGCTTGCAACTGCTGAAAGAAGAATGGGCGAGGCTGCAAGGCCCCGCCCTTTTTCATGCGACACACGCCGCCAGCGTAATCCAGCTGGCCGGACAGTTCGGGTCTTCAACCGGCCAGGCGCTGCAGCTCGCGCAGCACGGCGTCGCCCATCTCGCCGGTGCCGACCGTGTTCTGGCCGGAAGCGGCGATGTCGCGCGTCCGCAGGCCCTGGTCGAGCACGGCGGCGATGGCTGTCTCGACCAGATCGGCGGCCTCGCCTAGGCCGAACGAATACCGCAGCGCCATCGCCAGCGATCCGATCATGGCGATCGGATTGGCCACGCCCTGACCGGCGATATCCGGGGCCGAGCCATGGACGGGCTCGTAAAGCGCCTTGCGGCGACCGGTGGCCGGATCCTCGGCACCGAGCGAGGCGGACGGCAGCATGCCGAGCGAGCCCGTCAGCATCGCCGCCACGTCCGACAGCATGTCGCCAAACAGATTGTCGGTGACGATCACGTCGAACTGCTTGGGGTAGCGCACCAGCTGCATCCCGAGCGCGTCGGCGAGTTGGTGCTCGAGCTGGACATCCGGGTACTCGGCCTTGTGCACGGCCGTGACCACCTGGTTCCACAGCACGCCGGAGCGCATGACATTGCGCTTTTCCGACGACGTCACCTTGTTGCCGCGCTTTCGCGCCAGCTCGAAGGCGACGCGGGCGATGCGCTCGATCTCGTGGGTCGTGTAAACCTGCGTGTCGACGGCCCGCTTCTCGCCGTTCTCCAGCGTGACGATTTCCTTCGGCTCGCCGAAATAGACGCCACCGGTGAGCTCGCGCACGATGACGATGTCGAGCCCCTCGACGAGCTCGCGCTTCAGCGACGACGCATCGGCCAGCGCCGGGTAGCAGATGGCCGGGCGGAGATTGGCAAACAGGCCGAGATCCTTGCGCAGCCGCAGCAGACCCGCTTCGGGACGCACCCCATACGGGACCGCGTCCCATTTCGGGCCGCCGACGGCACCGAACAGGACCGCATCGGCTGCCGCGGCGCGGGCCATCGCTGCGTCCGTGATCGACACCTTGTGGGCGTCATGGGAGGCACCGCCGACGAGGTCCGTCTCTGTCTCAAAGCGTGCAATGCCCTGTTTATTCAACCAGGACAATAGTTTGGCCACTTCTGCCATGACCTCGGGGCCGATCCCGTCGCCGGGAAGAAGCAGGATGTTGTGGGCCGCCATGGCGAAGTCTCCGCGGGATTAACGATATGCAGCGCCGTTTAGGGTGGGGCTGCAGGCTTTGGCAAGGGTTTTGTAACCCCGGGGGCAGTTAGGCGGGGTTGGATTGACATCTGACGCCGAAGATCCACCGAGGGGGTTCTCGATGCGCAAGACGATCGTTTCCACCGCCGTACTGGTCATGCTGGCTGCGGCCGGCAGCTTGGCCTATGCGGTCACGTCCGAGACCCATGCTCGGCTGCGTCCGGACGAGGCGCCGCCGATGCCGACAACCGCCTACGCGCCCCAGAAGGTGGTCTACCATGTCAACCAGGGCAACGGCTGGCTGTCCCACGACCATCTCTACCGCCTCAGCGTGATGCAGAACCATGTCAACGCGCTGGAGCCCGGCAAGCTCGACCTGCGGGTCGTGATCCAGGGCACCGGCCTGTCGATTCTGTCGGATGCCAAGAAGGACCCGGCCATTGCGGCCCGGATCGACAGGCTTCGGAGCCACGGGGTGCGCTTCCTGATCTGCCGCAACACCATGATCGGTCGCGACATTCGCATGAGCGATCTATACGGAGCCAAGCCCGAGGACATCGTCATCGCCGGCGTGGCCGAGGTGGCATCGCTGTCCCAGCAGGGTTTCGTGATGCTGAAGCCCTGATCGGTGCAATCAGCGCCCGCGCAGCGCGTCGAGCACGCGG
>JBMOJG010000221.1:0-5845 GCA_049316925.1 Alsobacter sp.
CCGGATGCCGATACCGTCGACGAACCCCTTGCGGGTGTAGTCGGCCAGCAGAAGCTCGCCGATCGCCTTCTGGGTGCCGTAGGAGGTCAGCGGCGTGGTGAAGAACGTGTCGCCGATCTGCTCGGGGAACGGCGCGCCGAACACCGCGATCGACGAGGTGAACACCAGCCGCGGCCGGTACCCGTCGCCAAGCGCGCGGATCGCCTCGAGCAGCTTCCAGCTGCCGTCGAGATTGATCCGGTAGCCCTTGTCGAACTCCTGCTCGGCCTCGCCGGACACGATGGCGGCGAGGTGGAACACCAGGTCGGGACGGTCCGCGACCAGCGCCTCGGCTTCGCCCGGCTGCGAAAAATCGGACGCCACCGTGGAGACGGCGAACGGGGCGTTGGCCGGCGCACTGGGCTCGACCACGTCGTGCAGGGTCGCGCGCGTGATGGCGCGTCCCCCCACATGGCCATCAGCCACAAGGCGCTGGGTGAGCTTGCGGCCGACCATGCCGGCGGCACCGATGATCAGGATGTGCATGGGGTGTCCCCGGATGGTGGCGCGTCAACGGCGCCGGATAAGCCACGGATCATGGGGCCGACGGCTTTGAGAAAGCCGTCGGCACCGATCGAAGGGCGGTGTTCAGAGCGCGAACCCGCCGTCAACGAGGAAGATCTGGCCGGTGGTGTAGCTGGCCTCGTCGCCGCCGAGATAGACCGCCATGGCGGCGACCTCCTCCGGCTTGCCGAGCCGGCCGATCGCCTGCCGGTCGACAAAGGCTTGCCGCACCGTCTCCACCGGCTGGTTCGTGTCCCTGGCAAGCGTCGCGATGCGGTCGTCGAGCGACGGCGACTCGATCGTACCGGGGCAGATCGCGTTGGAGCGGATGCCCTTGCGGATGAAGTCGGCCGCCACGGCCTTGGTCAGGCCGATCACTGCCGCCTTGGTGGCGCCATACACATAGCGGTTGGGAATGCCGCGCACAGAGCCGGCACCGGACGCGATGTTGACGATCGTGCCCTGCCCCTTGGCCAGCATGCCGGGCAGAAACGCCTTGATCATGCGGTGCATCGACCGGACGTTCAGGTCGAAGGAGAAGTCCCAGGCCTTGTCGTCGCAGTCCAGGATCGTGCCGTGGTGCACGTAGCCGGCCGCGTTCACGAGGATGTCGATCGGCCCGACCTTGTCGGCAAAGGCGGCAATCTGCCGGTCCGAGAGCACGTCGAGCTTGCGGCGCTTCGCCCGGGCGATGCCGTCGAGCTTGTCGACGTCGCGGTCGGTCGCCCACACGGTGGCGCCTTCCGCCACATAGGCTTCGGCGATCGCCCGCCCGATGCCCTGCCCGGCTGCGGTGATCACCGCAACCTTCCCCTTCAGACGCCCCGCCATGGATGCTCTCCCTTGTGCTTTTGTTCTGGTCTGTTGGTCGTCAGCTCAGCGCCCTTCGGCCCTTTTGCCGCCGAGTGGCATTTTCTGGACACCGTCGGCCGTGAAATTGGACGGATCGAGCCACGCCTCGAACGCTGCGCGGCGCGCCGGCCATTCGCCATCGAGCATCGAGAACCAGGCCGTGTCACGATTGGCGCCCTTGACCACCATGTGCTGGCGAAAGACGCCCTCGAAGTTGAAACCGAGGCGCAGCGCCGCCCGCCACGACGGGGCGTTCAACGCGTTGCATTTCCACTCGTAGCGGCGGTAGCCGAGATCGCCGAACACGTGCCGGGCCAGCAGATACTGGACCTCTGTGGCGTGCTGGCTGCGCTGCAGCGACGGCGCATACAGCACGTGCCCAACCTCGATCACGCCGTTGGCCGGATCGATCCGCATCAGCGACAACCGTCCCACCGCATGCCCGGTCACCACGTCCACGACCGCGTAGAAGAACGGGTCACGGAGCGGCGCCACGCGCTGCGCCCAGGCAGCCACGTCGGCCGCACCGGCAGGCACCGGATCGGCCAGGTAGACGTAGAGGTCCGCCGTGCCGGGACCCGACAGGTGCGCACCGAGCGACGCGCCATGCCGGTCCGGATCAAGACGTTCCAGCCGTACCAGGCGACCCGCCAGCACCCGCCCGTCGGGCGGCTGACGCGCGGTCCAGCCTGAGAGGTCCGTCATCGTGGCCTCAATGATTGTCGCGGGGCGTGCCCTTGGTGTGGGCGACGTCCTGGTACTTGACGGCCGGCTTCAGCACCATGCCGTCGCCGAGCTGGTCGACGATCCCGCGCTGGATCTCCTGCCACGGTGTCTGGCTCGGCGGCACCGGATAGCCGCCGCGCTTCTGCAGGGCGGCGCGGCGCTTGGCGATTTCCTCGGCCGAGATCAGGATATCGGCCGTACCCTTGCGCAGGTCGATCCGCACCTTGTCACCCGTCTTGAGAATGGCGAGCCCGCCGCCGGCTGCGGCCTCGGGTGAGGCGTTGAGGATCGAGGGCGACCCCGATGTGCCGGACTGGCGGCCGTCGCCGATGCAGGGCAGCGAGGTGATGCCCTTTTTCAAAAGCGCTGCCGGCGGCTGCATGTTGACGACCTCGGCCGCGCCCGGATAGCCGAGCGGACCGGCGCCGCGCATGAACAGCATGCAGTTCTGGTCGATCTTGAGCTTCGGATCCTCGATGCGATGGTGATAGTCCTCCGGCCCGTCGAACACGACCGCCCGGCCCTCGAAGGCCTCGGGATCCTTCGGGTTGGACAGGTAGCGGTTGCGGAACTCGGCCGAGATCACGCTGGTCTTCATCACCGCGTTGTCGAACAGATTGCCGCGCAGCACGATGAAGCCCGCGTCCTTGACGAGCGGCGTGTCGATCGACCGGATCACGTCCAAATCCTGCACCGGCCGGAGGCGGCAATTGTCGCCCATGCCGTGCCCGTTCACCGTCAGCGCGTCCTCATGGATGAGCTTCTTCTTCATCAGCTCATTGACCACCGCCGGGACGCCGCCGGCGCGATGATACTCCTCGGCCAGGTAGAAGCCGGCCGGCTGGACATTGACGATCAGCGGCACCTTGAGGCCCACCGTCTCCCAGTCCTCGACGGTCAGCGGCACGCCGATGTGGCGCGCGATCGCGTTGATGTGGATCGGTGCGTTGGTCGAGCCGCCGATCGCCGAATTGACCACGATGGCGTTCTCGAAAGCCTTGCGGGTCAGGATGTCGGACGGCTTCAGGTCCTCCCACACCATCTCCACCGCACGGCAGCCGGTCTCATAGGCGATCTGTCCTCGCTCGCGATAGGGCGCCGGGATCGACGCGCAGCCCGGCAGCGACATCCCCAGTGCCTCGGCAAGCGAGTTCATCGTCGAGGCCGTGCCCATGGTGTTGCAATGGCCCGGCGACGGCGCCGCCGATGCGGCGATGTCCATGAACTCGTCGTAGCCGATCTCGCCCTTGGCCAGCCATTCGCGGGCCTTCCACACGATGGTGCCCGAGCCGGAGCGCTCGCCCTTCCACCAGCCGTTGAGCATCGGCCCGCCGGACAGGACAATCGCCGGGATGTTCACGGTCGCCGCCGCCATGATGCAGGCCGGCGTGGTCTTGTCGCAGCCCGTCGTCAGCACGACGCCGTCGAGCGGATAACCGTACAGGACCTCGACGAGGCCCAGATACGCAAGGTTGCGGTCGAGCGAGGCGGTCGGCCGCTTGCCGGTTTCCTGGATCGGATGCACTGGGAACTCGAAGGCGATGCCGCCGGCCGCTGTAATGCCGTCGCGCACCCGCTTGGCGAGCTCGATATGGTGACGGTTGCAGGGCGACAGGTCGGAGCCGGTCTGGGCAATGCCGATGATCGGCTTGCCCGACTGAAGCTCACCCCGCGTCAGGCCGAAATTGAGATAGCGCTCCAGATAGAGCGCGGTCATGCCCGGATTGTCGGGATTGTCCCACCAGAGCTGCGAGCGCAGCGAGCGACCCTTGGCGGCACCGGCTGCGGGCACGGGGCGTGCCGCACTCTTGCGCTTCGGCTTCGAGGCCGCCGCGGCGACGGCTGTGACGGCGATTGCTTCAGCCTTAAGGTTCGGCTTGCCGGCCGCCTTGACCTTGCCGTTGTCCTTCGAGGCGCCCTTGCCCTTGCCCGCCATGCCCGTTTCCTCCGCCTGATGGTGCGGCCCGTGAGATCGAACCGATTTGATTGGGGGGCAGCATCGCCCCAAAGCCGGTTCGAAATCAATCGCCGGCGCATGAGCGTCATGCAGGCGTGCTGCCCGTTGGAGGCGGGTCGCGAGACCGCGGCCTCCTGTTCAAGTCCACCGATTTCGGCCATACGGTCAAGGCGCGCGGTCCCAGCGCCAAGCCGACGGGGAGACGATCCATGACAATGCATGTGGTACCGGCCTTCGGCCGGATCGGCGAGGAGAACGCCTTCGCCGTCCTGGCCCGCGCCACCGAGCTGCAGCGCCAGGGTCGCGACATCATCAATCTGGGCATCGGCCAGCCGGACTTCCGCACGCCGGACCACATCGTCGAGGCGGCCGTGAAGGCTCTGCACGATGGCCACCACGGCTACACGCCGGCCACCGGCATCCTGCCGCTGCGCGAAGCGGTAGCCGCCGACATCCACCGCCGCATCGGCACCGAGGTCGACCCGGAGCTCGTGCTCATCGTGCCGGGCGGCAAGGTGACCATGTACATGGCGATCACGCTGTTCGGCGAACCGGGCGCCGAGATCCTCTATCCGGACCCCGGCTTTCCGATCTACCGGTCGATGATCGAGTTCACCGGCGCCACGCCGGTGGCGGTTCCGATCCGCGAGGAGAACGGCTTTGCGTTCTCGGCCGAGGAGACGCTGTCGCTGATCACGCCGCGGACCCGGCTTCTGATCCTCAACTCGCCCGCCAACCCGACTGGCGGGGTGACGCCGAAGGCCGAGATCGACAAGCTCGTCGCCGGCCTCGCCCGCTTCCCAGACGTCGCCATCATGTCCGACGAGATCTACGGGCAGATGACCTATGACGGCCTCGGCCACAGCAGCCTTCTGTCCTATCCGGAGATCCGCGACCGGCTGATCCTTCTGGATGGCTGGTCCAAGACCTATGCGATGACCGGTTGGCGCATGGGCTTCTCGGTCTGGCCGAAGCCGCTCTACGAGGCGGTGCGCAAGCTTGCCGTCAACTCCTACTCCTGCGTCAACGCCTCGGCGCAATATGCCGGGCTGGCGGCCCTCACCGGCCCGCAGGACGCCGTCGCCGCCATGGTCGCCGAGTTCGATCGCCGCCGGCAGGTCGTGGTCGAGGGGCTCAACGGCCTGCCGGGCGTTTCGGCGGCCGTGCCGAAGGGCGCTTTCTACGCCTTCCCCAACATTGCGAAGACCGGCTGGAAGGCGAAGCCCCTGGCCTCGGCCCTGCTGGAGGAGGCAGGCGTCGCCACCATCGGCGGGCCCGACTTCGGCATCCATGGCGAAGGCTATATCCGCCTCAGCTATGCCAATTCGACGGAGAACATCCGCCGGGCGCTGACGCGCATCGGCGAGTTCCTGTCTGCCCGCAAGCCGGCCTGATCCCCGCCTGCCCTGAGCGAGACTGTCATGCGCATCATCCCCGCCACGCCCCGGGCACTCGTCCTGCTCGCTGCCCTGTGGGGAGCACCAGCCATCGCCCAGACCGGCGAGCGCGCCGAGGCGATGGCGGTGGAGGTCCGCAACCGCACCGTACCGACCCTGTGCGCCGAGGATGACAACGTCTACATCACCTTCACGTCGCGCAAGGTCCGCCACTTCCGCATCGAGGCGCGCCCGCCCGCGGTCATCGGCGGCATCGTCGAGGACAGCCGCGCCCCCGACTTCACCGACTGCACCATCAAGGACCAGCCCCCGGGCCCCGAGGACAAGATCGACCGCATCGTCCTGCACGAGGACGACGAATCAATGCTGG
>JBMOJG010000222.1:0-5840 GCA_049316925.1 Alsobacter sp.
GAAGCGCCGCGCGGTGCGCCGCTGCCGCATGAGCCGCGCCCTGTGCTGCAGGTCACACCAGCGGGCGCGCCGCTGTGGCTGTGCGGTCAGGCGCCGGGAACGCGGGTCCACGCGTCGGGCCGTCCCTTCACTGATCCGTCGGGCGACCGCCTGCGCGACTGGCTCGGCCTGCCCGAGGCCGTGTTCCACGACCGGTCGCAGGTCGCCATCATCCCAATGGGCTTCTGCTTTCCGGGCCTCGATGGCCGCGGCGCTGACCGCCCGCCGCGGCCCGAATGCGCCGCCGCCTGGCGCGCCGCGCTCTGTGCTGCCCTGCCGCCGCCCGGCCTTACTGTGACGCTGGGTCTCGGTGCTGCCCGATGGCACCTGGCGCGGGCCGGCCGCAGGGCGTGGGCGGACCGCCCCCTGGGAGCCATCGTGGCCGATTGGCGCGAAATCCTCCAGGCCTGTGCCATCATGCCCCTGCCGCATCCGTCCTGGCGGAACAAGGGCTGGCTGAGGGCCCATCCCTGGTTCGCCGACGAGCTGCTGCCCATCCTGCGCGCCAGAGTTGCAAAGCTCCTGGGCTGAAACGTCAGCCCGCCGGGTTACCCGTTGTTTAGACCCCGCATGGTAAACGGCTTTCGGGCGTCGGATTCGACGGCGCGCCGCCCTCCGGCCAAGCCAAGGACGCAACCGTGCAGACCCCCGTTCCGTCGACCCCCGAAGACCTCAGGGCCACGATCCTCGACCTGGTCGCCCGCTACCATGAGCTGGCGCATCAGCGCCCCGCCTTCGACCCGCAGGCGCCGAACGTGCCGGTGTCCGGCCGCGTCTATGCGGCGCGCGACATGCAATTGCTGGTCGATTCGGCGCTCGATTTCTGGCTGACCACGGGGCGCTTCAACGAGGCCTTCGAGCGCCGTCTCGCCGAGCGCATCGGCGTCCGCCACGTTCTGACCGTGAATTCCGGTTCCTCGGCGAACCTCGTGGCGTTCTCGGCGCTGACGTCGCCCCGGATGAAGTCGCGCCAGCTCAGGCCCGGCGACGAGGTCATCACCTGCGCCACCGGCTTCCCCACCACCGTCAACCCGATCCTGCAGTGGGGTCTGGTTCCGGTCTTCGTCGATGTTTCGCTGCCCAGCTACAACATCGACGTCAGCCGGATCGAGGCAGCCATCACGCCTCGCACCCGTGCGATCATGATCGCCCATGCGCTGGGCAATCCGTTCGACGTCCATGCCATCCGGGCGATCTGCGACCGGCACGGCCTGTTCCTGATCGAGGACTGCTGCGACGCGCTCGGCGCGACGGTTGACGGCCGCCATGTCGGCACCTTCGGCGACATCGGCACGCTGAGCTTCTACCCGGCCCATCACATCACCACCGGCGAGGGCGGCGCGGTGTTCACGAATGACAACAACCTGAAGAAGGTAATGGAGTCATTCCGCGACTGGGGGCGTGACTGCTATTGCGGCCCCGGCTGCGACAACAGCTGCAATAAGCGCTACGGCTGGAGCCTCGGCGACCTGCCGAAGGGCTATGACCACAAATACATCTACTCGCATCTCGGCTTCAATCTGAAGATCACCGACATGCAGGCGGCGGTCGGCCTCGCCCAGATGGATCATCTCGACGGATTTGTCGCCGCGCGCCGCCGCAACTTTGCGATGCTGCGCGAGCGGCTGGCCCCGCTGGAGGATTATTTCATCCTGCCGGAGGCAGCGCCAGGCACCGAGCCGTCCTGGTTCGGCTTCGCCCTGACGGTGCGCGAGGATGCGCCCTTCGCTCGCAATGAGCTTCTTGCCGTTCTGAATGCCCGCGGGATTGGCACCCGCCTGCTGTTTGGCGGCAATCTTGTTCGCCAGCCCTACATGAAGGGCCGGGACTTCCGCGTCTCCGGGACGCTCGAGAATGCCGACGCCGTGGTCGACCGAACCTTCTGGGTCGGCGTCTATCCGGGACTGGGTGAGGCTGAGATGGACCACATCGCCGGTACGCTCACGAGCTTCTGCTTGCAGAGCGGCGTCGGGGCCCTGCGCAGCCTGTCGCTCGGTCCGCAGAAGATCGCGGTCTGATGCCGGGCTCCGATCCTGCCCGGGAGGACCAGCCTGCGGCCGCCCGCGGGCCGGTCGGGATTCTGCAGCCCATCGCGGATGCGCTGAACCGGCACAGGATCCTGCGCTTCGTGCTGGTTGGCGGCGTCAACACCTGCGTCGGGCTCGCTCTGTTCTATGGCGCACTGGCGATGCTGCCGACCACCTTCTCCGCCCTGGTCGTCTCGACCATGCTGGCGATCATCTTCAATTTCTTCAGCACTGGCAGCTACGTCTTCCGGTCGCGCGATCCGCGCCGCATCGGCCGCTTCTTCGCCGTCTATGGCGTGGTGTTTGTCTATAACGCCGTCGGCCTCGCGCTGCTCGAACGGGCCGGGAATGACCCCCGCATCGGCGCCATCCTGCTGCTGCCCGGCGCGGTCGTGATCTCCTACCTGCTCAACCGGACTTTTGTGTTCGGTGCACCGGCGGGTGCCGCATGACGGCCAGCGATTGCCCCGCGCCCGCTCGCCCGGCCTTGGCCTGGCCGGCCGTGACCGATCGAACCGTACTTGTCGGTGTATCCGCAGGGTTTGCCTTGCCGTCGATCCTGTTCGCCGCGGCGCTGCGACCGGTGCCGGCGCTGCTCGTGCTGGCCGGGTGCCTGGCAGCGCTGGCGCTTGTGGTCGTCCATTCCGGCACCTGTACCGCCAGCCCGCTGGCCGCACCCCTGCGCACCGGACGGCTCGCCGGCTGCGTCGCCTTCGCGTCAGGCCTGTTGCTGCTTGGCGGCGAAACGCATCTGTTCTTCGCCACCCGCGACTGGCTGATCCGTGACGCCGTGCTGGCTGACCTCGTCCGGTTCGGATTTCCGGCGGTCTACACCATCAATGGTGGAGACTACCTGCTGCGCGCGCCGCTTGGCATGTATCTGCTGCCTGCCCTGGTGGGGCAGGGGCTTGGCCTGCTGGCTGCGCATGTCGCCATGCTGGTGCAGAACGCGCTGCTGCTCGGAGCGACCTTCTATCTGCTCATGGCGATGGGGCGCGGCTGGCCGCACGTCCTCATCATGGTGGGCTTCGCCGGCCTGACAATCGTGACGACAGTGCTGTCGCTGACGTTGGGGCCGCCGCGTGACGCGCAGTACTGGGCGCGCCATACGATCGATTCGTGGAACGTCTTCTTCGAGTACTCCGGCAGCGTCGTGCAGTTCTTCTGGGTGCCGAACCATGCCCTGCCGGGCTGGTGGCTGGCGACCCTCATGATCCTGCAGCGTCGCGGTGGCGTCGACGTGGCTGTGATCGGGGTGTCCGTCGCGATCCTGCTGCTGTGGTCGCCTCTGGCCATCCTTGGCGTGCTGCCCTGGCTGGTCTGGCTTGCCGTGACCGAGTGGCGCGGCGTGATCCTGTCCCGCCGGACCTGGGCCGGCGCGGCTGCAGGCATTGGCTTCCTGCCGGTGGCGGTCTACCTGGTCCTCGGCCTGGAGGGGATCCGACGGATCAACGAAGCCCCGTCCGAGCCCGTCCTGTTCTGGATCGTCTATGTGATGTTCATGCTGATCCAGTTGCCGGCCGCGTGGGTCGTGCTGCTGGGCTGGCGCGATGTGCCGCGCGAATTGCGCAGTCTTGTCGCCGCCTGCATCGCCATGCTGGTTGTCCTGCCATTCCTGTCGTTTGGACCCAGCAACGACCTTGTCATGCGCGGCTCGATTGCGGCGCTCACGGTGCTGGCCTTCGTGTTCGCCGACAGTGTCGTGCGCAATGCGGGGACCCGCTCGACCCGCGGCCTTCTTCTGGTGGCGATCACCGTGCTGATGCTGCCTTCGGCCATGGTCGAGATCGGCCGCGCCGTGCTGGTTCCGTCCTATCCCATCAGCGATTGCACGCTGACCGAGGCGTCGGTGGCGAGTGGCACCACAGGCATCCCGGGCGCCTATGTGGCGCCTGTCGGGCAGGTGCCGGGCTGGCTCATGGCAACCGATGGACGGCCGGCCATCGCCGCCAGGGTGCGGACGTGCTGGCCGGATCTGCCGAATGCGGATTCTCCGTCGCGCCCGTCGGCTCCGCCCGCACCGGGGTCGTGACTGGGCGCGCCTGTACGGGATCGTAACGCAAGCCGCGTATCGTCCCGGCCAAAGGAATGAAGCGAAAGCGCAGGCGACCACCATGGCCCCACCCGACCGCAAGACGATCAGCATCGTGACACCCTGCTACAACGAGGAGGCGGGGATCCGCGCCTGCCGCGATGAGGTGCGGGCCCTGATGGAAGCCCAGCTTCCACACTACAATTACGAGCACATTTTCATCGACAACTGCTCGATTGACAGCACGCCGATGATCCTGCGCGAGCTTGCGTCGGCGGATCCGCGCGTCAAGGTCATCCTGAACGCCCGCAACTTCGGCGTGGCACGCTCGTCCTTCCACGCCGTCATCGCAGCCCGGGGCGACCTGGTGATCCCGATGATGGCCGATCTCCAGACCCCGCCGTCGCTCATTCCCGCCATGGTGTCGCTGTGGGAGGAAGGTGCGCGGGTCGTCATCGCCGTTCGGCGCCGCTCCGCGGAGGGCACCGTGATGTCGACGTTGCGCGCGCTGTTCTACCGGGTGATGCGTGCCGCCTCGAAGGTCGAGCAGGTCCCGAATTTCATGGGCTACGGAGCCTATGATCAGGCCGCCATCACGGCACTGCGCCAGCTGAACGAGCCCGAGCCGTTCTTCCGCGGCTTGATCATGGAGGTCGGCTTCGAACGCGCCTTCATCGAGTACGAGCAGCCGGCCCGCCGCACCGGCCGCTCCAGCTACAACCTGGCGTCCCTCGCCGACTATGCCATCCTCGGCCTTTCGACCTATTCGCGCGCACCGCTGCGGATCATGACGGTGGTGGGCTTTGCCGTGGCCTGCCTCAGCCTCCTCGTTGGACTCGGCTATCTGGTAGCCAAGCTGCTGTTCTGGTCGAGCTTTCCGCTCGGCGTGGCGCCGCTGGTGATCGCAGTCTTCTTTCTAGGAGCGGTTCAGCTCTTCGCCATCGGCATTGTCGGCGAGTATGTGGGTCTTCTGCTCAACTATGCGCGGCAGTTTCCCCTTGTCGTCGAGAAAGAGCGGATGAATTTCGACTGAGCCCGGCCCCAGCGCGATTGGCACAACGGTGCCGGATCGCAAGTGGGGTCCCGACATGGGCACGACCATCGCAGGAGAACCGGGATGAAGATCAGCAAGCATTGCGTCGCCTGTGGCGGCAAAGACATCCGCCGGTCACCCGCCATCCTGATGCCGTTCATGGCGGCGCGGATCTTCGGCTGGGAGCCGGCTGACGTCACCGAAGCGTGGGGCATGCGCGACCTGAAGCCCGGCACGGCCTATTCGGTGTGTTCATCCATGATATGCGACGACTGCGGCATGCTGTTCCTCGACATGCGGTTCGATGGCGAGGAAATGGGAGCGCTTTATGACGACTACAGAGGCGAGGCCTACTCAAGGCTTCGCGATCGCTTCGAGCCCGGCTACCTGGCTCGCAATGCGATCCTGCTGGACGGCAGCCCCTATCTGCGGACCATCGAGGCCTTCCTGTCGTCGCATGTCCCGGTGCGGCCGCGCGTGCTCGACTGGGGCGGGGACTCCGGCGTCAACACGCCCTTCCGCGAGACGGCCGCAGTCCACCACATCTACGACATATCCGGGCGTCCGGTGATCGACGGAGCCGTGACCGTTGGGCTGGCTGACATCGGGGGTGACGACTACGACCTGATCGTGTTCGCCAACGTCCTCGAGCATGTCGCGAATCCGCGCGAAGCCATGGCCGAGATTGCCGCCGCGATGACGCCGTCGA
>JBMOJG010000223.1:0-5829 GCA_049316925.1 Alsobacter sp.
ACCGCCCGTCCGGCAGCTTGCGGAAGCCCAGGCTGTCGCGACCCGTCAGGCCGATCTCGTCGAGCAGCTCGTTGGCGAGGCGGGGGTCGTACTGCGCGAAGTCCGTGCGGAAGTTGTCCTCGTAGAGCGGGCTCTGCGGCATGATCGTGTTGTTGCCCTCGGTGCCGAGGCCGAACAGCAGCGCATTGTTGAGGATGCGGCGGTCGATGCCGGCCGACAGGGCGCGGCGGTAGCGCACGTCCCGGTTGAGCTTGCGCCACACAGGGTCGTTGGTGGTGAGGTTGGGATAGAGCGCGTAGGCCGAGCCACGCGCCAGCGTCCACAGAAGGGTCTTGTAGCCCTGCATGCGCTCGCCTTCCTTCAGCACCGGCACGTCGTTCATCGACAGGCCGCGCGCCATCAGGTCGACCTCGCCGGCATTGGACTTGGCGGCGAAAAGGCTGCCGGATGCGATGTCGACCAGGATCTTGTCCATGTAGGGCAGCTGCCGGCCCTCGGGGTCGACCCGGTGGAAATACGGGTTGCGCTCGAACACGAAGCGCGTCGCCGGCGAGGGCGTCACCACCCGCCAGGCGGTCAGCACCGGCATGTCCGGATTGCTGTTGTCGTAGGCCGCATCCATGCGGTTGTGCAGCGTCGCCCAGGACCGCATCTTGGCCTTCGCAGCGAGTTCGGCCAGCTCGGCCTTGTCCCTGTACTTGGCGTGGAACTGCTTGAGGTAGTGCGCCGGCGCAAAGGCTGAGAGCGGCTGCGGCATCGCCAGGGCCGGCAGGAATCGCGGGTTTGGTGCCGTCCACGTGTAGCGGATGCGCCGCGCGTCGAGGAACTCGATTGTCGGCTTCTTGCCGTCGACGATGTAGATCTCCGACGGGCCGGACGGGCTCAGGTCCTTGTTGTTGGCGATGTCTTCCCAATAGTAGCGGAAGTCGGCCGTGGTGAACGGCGCCCCATCCGACCATCGATGGCCTTCGCGCAGCGTCAGGGTGATGACCCGGTCGCCGTCATTCTCGAAGGATTCGACGACGTCAGGTGTGAGCCGCAGCTTGTGGTCGTAGCCGACAAGCCTCGTATACGCGTTCACCGATTGGTACCGCAGGTCGCGGGCCCTGGCGGCCAGCGTGCGCAGTTCGCCGCCATAGCGGCCGATCTGCCGGTTGCGCTCGGCGAAATTGGCGATCAACGGCGTGCGCGGCAGCCTCTCCACCACGGGCGGCAGATCGCCCTTGGCCACTCTCTCGGCCAGCATCGGCGCTTCCTGGAAACCGAAGCCGGCCGAGAATGCCGGCACGGCCCCGGTCAGGGTCGCCAGCAGGACCAGGGCGAGGCCGCCACGCGTCAGGCGGAAACCTGTCCCGTTCGTCATGATGCGGCCCTCAATGGTGTGGCTGCGGTTCCCGGCGGTGCGGCTGCGGTTCCCAGCGCCAGGAAGTGGCGCGGAGCGACCTCTTCGATGATCGGCATGCTGCCGCGCGCCAGCCGGTAGGGCTCGGGCCAGCGCTCCGGCTCGGAAAATCCGCCGGCGACGACCCGCGTGAAGTCCAGTGGCTGGTCGAGGTCCGGGCTCGGCACGGCAGCCAGCAATGCCTGGGTGTAGGGGTGCCTGGGATCGCGGAACAGCACGTCGCGTGGCGCCTGCTCGACAATCACGCCGCGGCACATCACGGCGATCTCGCTCGCCATGTAGTCGACCACCGCGAGGTTGTGCGAGACGAACAGATAGGACAGGCCCAGCGCGCTCTGCAGGTCCTTCAGCAGGTTCAGGATCTGCGCCTGCACGGACACGTCGAGCGCCGAGGTCGGCTCGTCGCACAGGATCACCGACGGGTTCAGCGCCAGCGCCCGCGCCAGCCCGATGCGCTGGCGCTGCCCGCCCGAGAACGAGTGCGGATAGCGGCGCATCGAGCGCTGGTCGAGGCCGACCAGTTCGAGCAGGTCCTTCACCCGCACGAAGCGCTCGTCCTCGTCGCCGATGGAATGGATGCGCAGCGGCTCGGCGAGGATGTCGTAGACCGTCATCCGCGGGTCCAGGCTCGAGAACGGATCCTGGAACACGAACTGCACGGCCCGCCGGTAGGCCTTGAGGCCGGCGCCTTCCAGCCCGTACACGTCGGTCGGACCGCGGCCATCGTCGAACATGACCTGGCCGCAGTCGGGCGACATCGCCCGCATGATGATCTTCGACAGGGTGGTCTTGCCCGATCCGGACTCACCCACCAGCCCGATGGTGGAGCGGGCCGGAAGCGACAGGTTGACGTTCGACAGCGCCACCACCTTCTCGGTCTTGCCGAAGAACGCGCCGGCGCGCAGCGTGAACGTCTTGCTGACGCCGGTGATCGACAGCACGGTCTGGCCGGCAGGAAGCGGCTCGCGCTCGCGCTTGGCCGAACTGGCTGCCGCGGCCGCGTCCACGGTGATCTCGCGCACCGGGGTGAGCCGCTCGCCCGGAGCCATGGCGAAGCGCGGTACAGCCCGCATCAGCGCCGACAGATAGGGGTGCTGGGGCCGCCGGAAAATGTCCTCGCGGTTGCCGCGCTCCATCACCTCGCCGCGATACATGACGACGACATCGTCGGCCATGTTGGCGACGACGCCGAGGTCGTGCGTGATCAGCATCACGCCCATCTGCGTCTCGGCCTGCAGCTCCTTGATCAGCGCCAGGATCTGCGCCTGGGTGGTGACGTCGAGCGCCGTCGTCGGCTCGTCGGCGATCAGCATGGCCGGCTTGCAGATCAGCGCCATGGCGATCATCGCGCGCTGCCGCATGCCGCCCGACAGCTCGAACGGATAGGTCGTCAGCATGCGCTTGGGGTCGCGGAAGCCGACCCGCTCGAACACCGCCATGGCGGCCTCGTTGGCGGCCTCCTGCGGCACCTGCTGGTGGATGCGCAATGCTTCGGTGATCTGGTCGCCCACCGTGTGCAGCGGCGACAGCGACGTCATCGGCTCCTGGAAGATCATCGCGATCCGCGCGCCGCGGATGCCACGGATGGTGTCGCTTTCCGCATCGAGCGTGGTGACGTCGACGACCGATCCCGGCGTCGCCGGATCGCGGAACACGACGGAGCCACGGGTGATGTGGCCACGTTTGGGCAGCAGCCGCAGGATCGCGTTCGCGGTCACCGACTTGCCGGAGCCCGACTCGCCGACGACGGCCAGCGTGCGCCCGGCATGCACGTCGAATGACACGCCCCGCACGGCGTGCACCAGACCTGCATCGGCCTTGAACTCGACCGCGAGGTCGCGAATGCTGACGAGAGGCTCCCGCTGCATCGGCTCTCAGATCCCCCTGTCGCCCTTGACGGCGATTGTGTCGGGCGCAGTTCGACGCGCCCATCTGCTTTTGTCAAACCTTAGACGGCGCAATGGCCTCCCGGACTGTGACGAAACGCACTGCAGGGCTTTCGCGCAACAGATGCAGCACGTCACGACACCACGCCCAGATCCACGGATCATGGACAAGGTGATGGGTCAGCAGGCCAAATGGCTCCTCCGGATCGACGGTCCCGCTTAGCATCGCTGCGATATGCGACGTCCCTGCGTCGAACAGCGAGGCGGGATCGACTAGCCCGCCGCCGGACCGCCATGCGATCGGATCGAGATGGGTGTTGACGGCGGCCAGACCCGGCGCGGCCAGCGGCGCCGGTCGACGCCGGAAGGTCGACAGTGCGCCAAATCCCGCCTCCGGCAGGCGTGCGACGAGCCTGGGTGCGATGCGGTTCCACGGCGGCACCAGCATGGGCACGAAGCGCCCACCGAAGATCTCCTCCAGCCGTTGCCTTCCCTGTGCGAGCGCACCGAGGATCACATCATCCGGCTGGTCGCCGAGCTCACGCTTCTTGTCGCCGGGTGGCGCGTGGTTGCTGTGCGCGATGCCGTGCTGGACGACGCTGACGCCGTCGGCTCCTGCGAGCCGATCCGCCAGCGCCGGATCGAGCGCGGCCGGGATCACCGCCAGCGCCAGCGGCACGCCTGTGTCCGCTGCAAGCGCCAGCAGCCGGCCGAGCGCCGGTGACGGAGCAGTGGCGTCATCGTCGCGCCACCACACCCGCAGCGTCTGACCCGCCTTGTGAAGCGCCGCCAGCGCCGCCTCGAACCGGGCACGGGCAGCCGCGCGCCGGGTCGCCGCATCCGCCGCATGGACGACCGCCGTCGCGGTGGCGGCGAGGCCGTCGAGGTCGATCCGCACCACCGGCGCCGGCCCCGCCGCGGCGCGCTCCACGGCCGCCGCGAGGCTCTCGGCCGAGAGTTCCGCCTCGGTCACCACCTGCACCAGGCCGAGCGTCGCAAACCGCTCCGCGCGCAACCGCTGCTCCTGCTCGCGACCGTCCTCGAACGGCACGACCACCGCCCGCACGCCGGCGCAGGCGAGGTCCACCACGGTGTTGTAGCCCGCCTGGCTGACGGACACGGCGGCGCGCGCCAGCACCGCCGGAAAATCCCGCCGGGCCCGCTCGACGATCGCGTGGTCGGGAGCCTTCGCCACGAGGCTGTCGAACGCTGCCGCGTCGACACCATGGCCGACCAGCACGCGCCACCGTCTGTTGGCGGGCTCCAGCGCGGCGGCTCCGAGCGCTGCCGCATACAGCGGCAGGCTGGCGGCGCTGCCGCCGCCGGAGACCACGACCTCGCCGGCGCCGTCACCCGGGCCGGGCAGGGCGGTGGCGGGGTGGTCGGCGATGTAGCCGGTCGGCACCAGCCGTCGCGCCAGCGCCGCATCCACCGGCCACGACGCCGCGAGCGGCGCCACGGCCGGATCGCCATGCACCAGCACGGCGTCGTAGTGCGCACCCAACCGCTCCAGCGCCTCGTCGGCGCGCGACGGTTTCGACGGCGGATTGAGGATGTCGCGCACCGAGCAGAGCACCGCCGGCCGGGGGCGACGTGCCCGGGCGGCGTCCAACAGTGCGAGCGCCTCGTCGGCAAGCGCCCGGCGGCCGAACGGAAACAGCTCGGTGATCACCACGTCGGGCTGCGCCGCCATGAAGGCCTCGCACAGCATCCGTGTCCGCTCGGCCCTCCGCGCCGCTTCGATGGGTTCGCCTTCGGCGTCGAGCAGCCGGGCGAAGTCGGTGCCGCGGCACCGCACCGGCGGCAGCTGCACCAGTGTGATCCCGGTCATGACAACCACCGGTGCCGGCATGCCGCCACTGGCCAGCGTCACCCGATGACCCTTCGCCGCGAGGTGCCGGCCGATCGCCGCGGCACGGGCGAGATGGCCGATGCCAAGCAGATGGGTGACGCTGATGAAGACCGAGAGCGTCATGCCGGCAGGACCCCGGGCAGTCCCAGCGCATCGCGCAGGATGGTGGCGGCGCCCGCCAGTCCGCGGCTGGCCGCAAGCCGGCGCGCGCCGGCTGACAGGATCGGCAGCCGTTGTGGTGCCGTGATCAGCGCCGCGATCGCGGCCGCGAAGGCCGCCGGATCGCCGCCCGGCACCAGCACGCCGCTGTCGCCGTCGACGACCACGCCGGGCACGCCGCCATAGCGTCCGGCCACCGCCGGGCAGCCCTGCAGAGCCGCCTCGAGGAACACCATGCCGAAGGCCTCGTTCACCGCCGGCCAGACGAGCAGGTCGGCGGCCGCATAGAGCGCCGCCAGCTGGTTGCGGTCCTGCACCAGCCCGTGCCGCGTCACCCGGTGTCCGAACGGTGCGAGCGCGGCGTCGACCGCGCTGCGCGCCGGCCCGTCCCCGGCCACGTCCAGCATCCAGCCGTCCGCCGGCAGCCGCGCCAGCGCGTCGGCGAGTTCGCGGTAGGAGGCAAGCTTGTCGCCCGCGCGCATCATCGCCACGATGAGCAGTCGCAGCGGAACCGCGCCGCGCCGTGTTGC
>JBMOJG010000224.1:0-5825 GCA_049316925.1 Alsobacter sp.
TCAACGAACCCTGTGCGTCAGGGTCGTGTCCCTGATGGTGGTGTAGCATCCGAGGGCCATCAGGATGCCGGGTTGGCCGGGCTGGTCAGGTAGCCAAGGTTGGCATTCCGACGACAGAATCATCGCTCAGTGGCGCGAGTTTTTGCAGCGTGATGGAGCCGGCGCGTGGCGATCCAGTCCTGCACCGCAGCCGGATAGCCGTCGAGGGCCGCCGCGATGGCCGGGTGGGCCACCATGGCGTTCTGCCATGTCCGCAGCCTCGCCCCGGCTGAGGGGGCCGTGCGGCCGGCGCAGGTGCGCAAGGCGTCCAGCCAGACGAGCACGACCGCCAGCCCGTAATCCGGCAGCGATGGTGTCGCGCCGACGCAAAACGGGCCGTCGGCATCGGCGAGTTGCAGGACCAGGGTGAGGGCGGCCTCGGCGGAATCGAGCAGCTCGGCTGCGAGCGGCTCTGGTCCCACCAGCGGAAACAGGAGGCGCAGGGCCGCCTCCAGCCGGAGGTCGATGAGCCGCGACAGCATCCGCGCCCGCGCCCGGCCGACGGCGCCTTCGGGCAGCAGCGCCGGTCCGGGGCATGTCTCGTCGAGATACTCAATGATCGCGTCGCTTTCCGACAGGGTCAGGCTGCCGTCGACCAGGGCCGGGATCGTCGCCGCCGGGACCAGCGCGCGATACGCGTTCGATCGGTACCCGCCGGGTGGATCGCGAAGCTCCGGCGCGACGCCTTTCACGGCGCAGGCCAGCCGGACCTTGGTGCTGTAGATCGACAGGGCGGTCTGGTACAGGATCATGGCGGCAAGGTAGGGCGAAAATGCCCTAGACAACAGCGCCGGACCCGCGGAGGCCGCCATGCGTCTCGAACTGATGACCTCGCCGGCAGTGGCCGACTACCTCGACCGCTCCCGCGGCATGGTCTGGCCGGTCGGCTCGACCGAGCAGCATGGGCCGGCCGGGCTCATCGGCACCGACCATCTCTGCGCCGAGGTGATCGCGCGGCGGTTCGGTGCGGCGCATGGCGTGATCGTGGCGCCGACGCTGGCGGTCGGCCAGTCCCACTTTCACCTGGGCTTTCCCGGCACGCTGGCATTGCGGCCGTCGACCCTGATGGCCGTCGTCGCCGACATGGTGGCGTCGCTGCAGGCGACGGGCTTCCGGCGGCTCTACATTCTCAACGGCCATGGCGGCAATCTCGCCCCCATCCGTGCCGCGCTGGCCGAGCACTACGCCGCCGGTTCGTTCGCGCAGAAGGATGCGCCGGACGGGCTTCAGGTGCGGGTGCGCAGCTGGTGGGAGCTGCCGGCCGTCGACGCCATGCGCAAGCGGCTCTACGGGTCCAGCGAGGGCTTCCATGCCACGCCGTCGGAGATCGCCATCACCCTGGCGGCGTTTCCGGACCATATCGGCCCGCTCGACCTGCCGGCCCCACCCTCCCATGGCCGCAACGACCTGATCGATCATGCCGGCGACAATTACGCCGAGGCGTCGGACTTCCGCCGCCACTTCCCGGACGGGCGCGTCATCTCGCACTCGGCGCTGGCGACGAAGGCCGACGGCGAGGCGCTGATCAGCGCCGCCGTCGCCGATCTGGCGAGCGACTACGCGGCCTTCCTCGCGGCGTGATCAGGCCCGGGCGGCAGGCCCCTCGCCGACGGCGAGGCGGCGTTCCAGCCGCCGCACCAGCCAGGAGACGACGAGGATCAGCGCCAGATATTCGAGCACCAGCATCGTGTAGATCTCGAGCGGACGGTACTCGACCAGCGTCAGCTCGTTGGCCCGACGGGTGAGCTCCTGGTAGCCGACGACCGAGACCAGTGAAGACATCTTCAGCACGTAGACGAACTGGTTGCCGAGCGCCGGCAGGATGCGGCGGATCGCCTGCGGCAGCACCACGAGCCGCATGGTCTGCCAAGGCGTCAGCCCCACCGATTGCGCCGCCTCCGTCTGGCCGCGCGGGATCGACTGGATGCCGGCGCGGAAGATCTCGGCCTCGAAGGCGGAATCCGACAAAGCGAGGCTGATCACGCCGGCGGTGAAGACGCTGAACTGCAGGCCGAACACGACCGGCAGGCCGTAGTATACCCACAGCAGCAGCACCAGCAGCGGCACTGCCCGCACGCACTCCACATAGACCCGGTTGGCGGCCCGCGGGGCGCGGCGCTTCGACAGGCCCATCAGCGCCACCGTGATGCCGATGGCGACGCTGAACAGGATGGCGACGACGGAGATCGACACTGTCGCCCACAGCCCATCGATCAGGAACCCGAGGTTCTTGCGGCCGCGCGCATCGAAGGGCGAGACAGTGTACCAGCCCCACGTGTAGGTCGTGGACATGCATCCCTGCAACAGCAGGGCCAGTCCGGCCAGCGCGAAAAACCGGGCGATGGCCCGGTGCCGCAGGGACGCAGGTCTGGAGCCTCCGGGTCTGCTGCCGTCCACGGGCCGCGTCAGCCCTTGGGCAGCCACTTGGCTTCGAGCATGTCGAAATAACCCTCGCTGCGCTTCAACGTCACCCAGGTGTTGACGAAGTTCAGCCAGGTCGGATCGTCCTGCGCCACCACATAGGCGAAGGGCCGCTTGTTGCGCGGCTCGGCGCCGCCCAGCAGGGCGAGCTGGTCGAAACGCTGGACCAGGGTGGAAGCCTCGACATTGCTGGTGATGGTGGCGTCGGCGCGGCCGGCGAGCACCTCCTGGAAGCCTGTGGCGGGCGACTGCACGGCCCGGATCTCGGCCTTGGGGAAGTGACGGCGCGCCTGCTCCTCGAAAACGGTGCCCATGCTGACCGCCACCTTGACGCCGGCGGCGTTGAGCGAGTCCCAGCTCTTGAACTTCGCAAGGCTGGCCTTCGTCGTCACCGGTACCGTGCCGGCTTCGATATAGGGCATGGAGAAGGCGGCCGTCTTGGCCCGGGCGATGCTCACGGATGCCCCGGAGAAAATGTCGAACCGGTTGGAGGCAATGCCAGCGACGAGCGTCGCCCATTCGGCCGGGACCCACTCGATCTTGACACCCGTATCGGCGGCGAACTGGGTCATGGCCTCGATGTCGAAGCCCTTGTACTCGTTTGAGCCGGGATCACGAAACGACATCGGGTTGAAATCCCCGGTCGTGCCGATGCGGACCGTGCCGCGCTCCAGAATCTGCGCCAGGCGCGACTTTTGCGCCGTCTGGGCGCTGGCCTTGGTCACGGAGAGCGCAGCACCGGCAAGACCGGCACCAGCAAGACCGACGCCAAGCCCGAGGGCGGCAGTGAAATCACGACGCTGCATGGAGAGCTCCTGTTTGGGTTGTTCCCAGAGTAAGGCCGGGACGGTCACGGTCAATCCAGACATCATAGTGCGCGCAGGATGCCGGCAGCCGTGCCGCCCGCCACGAGATCCGCCTCCGCCGGGGTGATGGCCGCGGCGTGGATGGCGTCGAGTGGAGCCTGCGGCCGGAAGATCGGGTAGTCCGTGCCCAGCATCAGCCGGTCGGCGCCGATCACCCGCACCGCGGTCTCGATGGCGCGGGGGCCGAGCGAGGCGGTGTCGTAGACCATGCGGCGCAGGCGGGCGCTGGGGAAGGGCGTCTCCGGATTGCGGCTCTCGGCCACGGCCTCCAGCCGCTCCAGGATGAAAGGCAGCGTACCGCCGAGATTGACGACCTGCACGGTGACGTTGGGGAAATCGTCGAGCAGCCGGCCCATCAGCAGCGTCAGCCCCATCTGGGCGATGGAGGCCTGCAGCTGCAGCACCGAGGCCCGGTAGACCGAGGTGTCCGGATAGGCGGGCGGCGGCTCCTCGCCCGGCATCAGGCCGGGATGCACCATCAACAGCCCGCCGGCATCGTTGGCGGCGGCGAAGACCGGGCGCAGGCGCTCGGCGTCGTCCAGCGTGAGAAAATAGTTTCCCGGCAGGATGGCGCCGGCGAGGCCGAGCTCGATCCGTGCCCGGCGCATCTCGCGCGCCGCCTCCGCCATGTCGGCCAGCGGCAGGCCGGCGAGGCCGACGAACCGGCCGGCCGAGCCGCGGCACAGCTCGGACAGGTGGTCGTTGTAGTCGGCGATCGCCTGGCCGACCTCTGCCACCGGCATCACGTCGACGCCCAGCGCGCCGGGGAAGGTCATCATCTGCGTGGCGATGCCGGCCGCGTCCATCCAGGCCAGGCGTGCCGCAGGGTCGACATAGCCTGGCGCCATCACCGTCGAGGCGGTCATGGCGTGCAGCACGTCGCGCCCCTCGGCATCGGCGGCCACATAGGGCCGAACGGCGCGGCGGCGCAGGCTGTCGACAAGGCCACCGTAATAGTGCGAATGGGTGTCGATGGCGCGCATCAGTGCTGCAGGATCTGGCTGAGGAAGAGCCGGGTGCGCTCCGACTTTGGCGCGGCGAAGAACGCCTGAGGCGGCGCCGTCTCGACGATGCGCCCGTGGTCCATGAACACCATGGTGTCGGCGACCTTGCGGGCAAAGCCCATCTCGTGGGTGACGCAGATCATGGTCATGCCGGACTGGGCGAGATCGGTCATCACATCCAGCACCTCGGAAATCATCTCCGGGTCCAGCGCCGAGGTCGGTTCGTCGAACAGCATCACCTTGGGCTCCATGCACAGCGAGCGGGCGATGGCGACGCGCTGCTGCTGGCCGCCCGAGAGCTGGGCCGGGTGCTTGCCGGCCTGCTCGGGGATGCGGACACGCTCCAGATAGTGCATGGCGCGCTCGCGCGCCTCCCGCCGCGGCGTGCCGCGGGCCCGGACCTGGGCGAGGACGCAGTTGTCGAGCACTGTCAGATGCGGGAACAGGTTGAACTGCTGGAACACCATGCCGACCTCGCGCCGGATGGCGGCGATGTTGCGCATGTCCTCGTCGAGCACGATGCCGTCGACCACGATGCGGCCCTCGTCGTGTTCCTCCAGCCGGTTGATGCAGCGGATCAGCGTCGACTTGCCCGACCCCGACGGGCCGCACACCACCACCCGTTGCCCACGTGCGACTGCAATGTCGATGTCGCGCAGCACATGGAAGTTGCCGAACCATTTGTTGACGCCGGCCAGCGTGATCATCGGCGCGTCGCTCACCGTTTCCCGGGCCATCGTCAGTCCCCCAGAAAGTCGTCGTCGCCGATCGGCGCGCCGGTGTGGCTGACATAGTCGCCCCGGCGCACCATCGGCATGGTCCGCAATGTCAGCACGCGCCCGCCGGTGGCGAAACGCAGCGGAACCGGCTCTCGGCTCAGGTCGTCCATTGGCCAGATCCGGCCGGCGAGGTCGCCTTCCGCCACCGTGTCGCCAAGCCCCACCGTCGCCTCGAACAGCCCGTCGATAGTGGCCATGACAAAGCATGCGGCCGACGACGTGTGGTGCAGCGCCGTATGTGTCGGCTGCGCCTCGCCGGCCAGCACGCCGGCCTGCCGCAGCAGGTTGCGGGTGCCGTCCCAGCCGATCCGGAAGGCCTCCCGGTCGAACATGGCGCCGCCGCCGAGCTCGGTGGCGACCATGACCACGCCATGGCGCTCGCAGGCGGCCGACAGCGAGCCGGTCGAGGACGTCACCTTGACGACCGCGGTCACCGGCGCGCCGAAGGCATGGGCCGCCGCAAGCTTGCGGGCGCGGAAGTCCCGGCCCCCCATGCCGTACACATAGCCGCAGGGCGTGTAGACCGACTGCGTGCCGCCGGAATGAAGGTCGACCGCGACCGCCACCTGCGGCAGCAGCGCCCGCTCGATGAAGTCGGCGATGGCGGCTGTGGGGCCCTGTGTCGGATGGCCCGGGAAGGCGCGGTTCATGTTCTGGCGGTCGATCGGCGAGGTGCGGGCGCGCGCCTCCACGGCCGGCCAGTTGACGCCCGGCAT
>JBMOJG010000225.1:0-5809 GCA_049316925.1 Alsobacter sp.
TCGACCGCCGCCAAGATCCAGCGGCTGCGCGCTCTGCGACTCGCGCGCGATGTCGAGATCGCCGCGCAAGTGCCTGAGCCCGTGGCCGAAAAGCCCAAGCGCGTGAAGAAGCCGAAGGTCGTCGCGACGATCGCGGAATAGCCTGAGGCGGGCCACCCCCGCATATCGGCAGCCGCGGCCGTCCGGGAACCGCCGTGGCGATGGCGCTTGCTGCCACATGGCGCTTGCTGCCGCAATACGCTATCCACCCGCGACATCCTTCGACGCGCCGCCGCGACCGCCCTGACGGGCCTAGGGTCCGGCCCAAGCGGGACCCGACCATGCCATTTCCGCCGACCCATCCCGCCCTTGCCCGGGCGCTGGCCGACAAGGCCTATCTGGAGCCGACGCCTGTCCAGGCTGCGGTCCTCGATGAGCGCACCGGCGGCCGCGACCTGCTCGTGTCGGCCCAGACCGGGTCCGGCAAGACCGTGGCGTACGGGTTGGCGCTGGCCACGACCCTGCTCGGTGAGGTTGACAGGTTCGAGCGCGCCGAGGCGCCGCTGGCGCTGGTCGTCGCGCCGACCCGCGAACTCGCCATGCAGGTCCACCGGGAGCTGGAATGGCTCTATGCCCCGGCCGGCGGACGCATCGTCACCTGCGTGGGTGGCATGGATGTGCGCAAGGAGCAACGGGCGCTGGAGGCTGGCGCCCACATCGTCGTCGGCACGCCCGGGCGCCTGCGCGACCATCTCGAGCGTGGCCGTCTCGACACCTCGGCGATGCGGGCCGTGGTGCTTGACGAGGCCGACGAGATGCTCGACCTCGGCTTTCGCGAGGATCTGACCTTCATTCTCGATGCGACGCCGCAGGGACGGCGGACGCTGCTGTTCTCGGCCACCATCGCGCCGCAGATCGCCGCGCTGGCGCGGCAGTACCAGCGCGACGCGATCCGCATCGACACGATCCAGCGCAACCAGCCGCACGGGGACATCGAGTACCGCGCCTTCAAGGTTGCGCCCAACGATGTCGAGCACGCCATCGTCAATGTGCTGCGGTTCCACGAGGCCGGCGCCACGCTGGTGTTCTGCGCTACCCGCGAGGGCGTCAAGCGCCTGCATGCCAGCCTGCAGGAGCGCGGCTTCGCCGTCGTCGCGCTGTCGGGCGAGCTCAGCCAGAACGACCGCACCCAGGCGCTGCAGTCGCTGCGCGACGGGCGGGCACGGGTCTGCGTCGCCACCGACGTGGCCGCGCGCGGGCTGGACCTCCCTGATCTCGGGCTGGTGATCCATGCCGATCTGCCCAATGATTCCGCGACGTTGCTGCACCGGTCGGGCCGCACCGGCCGGGCCGGCCGCAAGGGCCTGTGCGCCCTGATCGTGCCCTATACACGCCGGCGCAAGGCCGAGACGCTGATCGCCGGCGCACGGGTGGAGGCCGCTTGGGTCGTGCCGCCATCGGCCGACGAGATCCGTGCGCGCGACCAGGAACGGCTGTTTGCCGATCCGCTGCTGGCGGAGCCGGCCAGCGAGGAGGATCTCGAGCTCGGCCGGGCGCTGCTGGCGGGGCGCACCGCCGAGGAGGTCGCGGCGGCACTGATCCGCCTGCACCGTAGCCGTCTCCCCGCTCCCGAGGACATTCTCGATACGGTTCCAGACCGCGGCCCGCGTCCGCCCGGCGAGCGGCGCCCGCGCATGGCCGAGGCCGATGACGGCCCGCGCCGGCCGATGGGTGAAACCGCGTGGTTCCGCATGAGCGTCGGGCGGCAGAAGAATGCCGACCCGAAATGGCTGCTGCCCATGATCTGCCGGCTCGGCCATGTCACCAAGAAGGATGTCGGGGCCATCAAGATCGGCGAGCGCGAGACGAGCTTCGAGATCGCCATCGAGGCGGCGGACCGGTTCGCCGCTGCGGTCCGCTCCGCCGGCGAGGGCGACATCCGCATCCGTCCGGCCACTGATCCGCGCACCGAGCGGCGCGGGCCGCCGGCCGGCGAGGATCGGGGTGCCCTGCCGCGCCATCGTGGCGCCGAGGCGGCCGGCAAGCCGTATTCCGGCAAACCCGCAGGGGACCAGCCCGGCGCGGACCGGTCCGCTGGCGAGCGGCCGTTCAGCGGCAAGCCCTATGCGGGCAAGCGCCCCCGGACCGAGGGCGATGCCCCGGCCCGCACTCCGGAGCGGCCGTTCCGGACCCGGGCCGTGCGTCGTCCCGAGGACGCCGCCCCGCCGCCGGCCGGCGGATTCGATCCAGTCCGTGCCGACGCCAAGCCCTACAAAAAGCCGCGCCGGGACCGTGAACCGCCGCGCTGAGGCCGGCTACGGTCAGACCCGACCGTTCACCGGCAAAGAGACGCCGGTGATCGCCGATCCGCCCTCGCCCAGCAGGAAACCGATAGTGGCAGCCAGCGTGGCCGGCGCCACCCAGGCCGCATGGTCGGCATCCGGCATGGCGGTGCGGTTTTGCGGCGTGTCGATGATGCTCGGCAGCACGGCGTTGATCCGCACACCCGTCGGCTTCAGCTCGTCGGCGAAGCTCTCGACGATCTTCAGCACACCCGCCTTCGCAGCCGCATAGGCGGCAAGCCCTGACGGTGCCTTGAGGGCTGCGCCTGCGCCGATGGCGACGATGCTGCCGCGACCGGCGGCGCGCATCGGCGGCACGACGGCGCGCACGATGTTGACGGTGGTCAGCACGTTCAGCCGGAACATGCCCTCGAACAGGGACGCATCGGAGGTGTCGATGCCGGCCGCCGCAAAGCCGCCGACCGTATGGACGAGGCCATCGATCCGGCCGTAGCGCTCCAGACCGGCGGAGACGAGGGCAACGCAGGCGGCGGCGTCGCCGAGGTCGGCGGCGCGGGCCATGTGACGCGCGGCACCCGGCAGCGCGGCGACGGCGGGCTCGACCCAGGCGGCCTCGCGGTCGACGGCGACGATGCCGGCCCCCGAGCCGTCGAGCTCGGCCAGGATGGCACGACCGAGATTGCCGGCGGCGCCGGTGACGAGGATGACGGGATGGTCGACGGGCATGGCGATCTCCGGACGGGATGGAACGCGGGGTCAGTGGAGCCTGGGCGGACGGACCCGCGTCCAGACAGCATCGAGCAGGCCAAGGCCGCCCATCACGACGGCGAGCCTGAACACCGGCCAGGCGACCGCGGGCGGAAACCAATCGGCCACCATGCCGGAGGCCAGCCACAGGCCCCAGGCCACGGCAACAGCAACAGCGGTGAACAGCGCCGGTGCGGCGGCCCTCATGGCAGCCTCGTCTTCGCAGGATCGACGCGGAACACCGTGATGGTGCCGAGGCGCTCCACGTCGCCCTCCAGCTCGACCGGTCGTCCGGCCAGCGCGACGAGCGCTTCGGATGGCGGTCCGCCGTCGGGACCGGCGAGCAGCAGCGAATTGGCGCCGCCCACAGGTGCTGCAACGATGAACAGGGCCGGGACGGCGCCCGTGATGCACAGGGCCGCACAGGCACGGTGGGACATGCCGAAGCCGGGCCTCATCCCGCCCGGGTAGCATTTGCCGTCGCAGATCTCGCCGACCGCACGCCATCGGCCAAGCGGTATCGGTGCGGGAACCGCCATCGGGGCTGCGGCCGTTTTCGCCTCGTCACCCACCACCAGCATCTCGATGTCGCCGCGGCGCAGCAGGCCGCCGACAAGCGTCGCGCCGATGCCACCGGCCGGCACGGTGGCGCCCCGCTTGCCGTCGCCCGACAGGATGATGGCCCGGCCGAACGGGGCGGCAGGTGACGCCGGCAGGTGGAGCACCGGGGACGGACGATGGGTCAGCACTCCGGTCAGCTCCTGATCGCCCAGCCAGTCCTGTGGCTTGGCCTGGGGCGCGCTGGAAATGCCGGCGAACAGGTTGCGCGACGGATCATCGATGGCGCCACCCAGCCCGTAGCCGAGCAGGCCGAGGATCAACAGGAGCGCGAGTCCGCAGGCAAGACTGAAGCGGATGATCGCCGACGGGGGGCTGTTGCTCCAGCCGATGAAGAATGGCTCGTCCTGGTGCATCAGGCGACCCTCGCCGGCAGGCTGACGGGAGGAACCGGCGTGCCCGGCGGATTCGGCCGCGGATCGAGCAGCAGGGTGTCGCCGTCCAGCACCAGCCGGTAGGTGGCGATGCGCTCGGTGAACGGCGCCGGCGCACAGCCATCGACCAGGCGGTACTGGAAGCCATGCCACGGGCAGGTGATGCAGCCGTCGACGATACGGCCCTCGCCCAGCGGCCCGTTCTGGTGGGCGCACAGATGGCTCACGGCGGAATAGCGACCGTCATCGTTGAACACCGCGACCGCTTCACCATCCGCCGGGCGGACGATCACGGCGCGGCCGTTGGGGATCGATCCCGCGTCGCCGACGCAGATCAGGCCTTTATGCCCGGCAGCTATCAGTGAGCTGGAGGCGTCCCGCCATGCAGCGGCCACGTGCAGAACCACCAGAAGAGCAGCCCCGCCGACGACGACGAGGGCAAAACCGGACTTTTGGGCGCTCTGCAGCGGCCCGAAGGCGACATGGGCAACCACCAGCGCGTAGGCCGCATAGATGCCCATGTGCAGGCCCTTCCAGAGGGCAGGGCCGAGAAAGTTCAGCCAGAAATCATGGCTTGTCGCCGCCAGCACCAGAAGGATCAGCAGCGCCGCAACACCGAAGGTCACCGACGGAATGGTCGCCAGGCGACCGTCACCGGCATCGGCGGCCAGCATCGCCACGAACGGGTCGGTGGGGCTGAAAGCCAAGTACCAGTCCAGCACCGAGTAGGCGTGCGTCACCGCCACCACGCAGGTGACGACGCCGAAATGCCGTCGGTTGTAGAGCAGCGGCAGGAACCGGCGATCGAGCCGGGCCAGCGGGCCGATGGCCAGCACGAGGGTCATCAGCACGAAGGCGCAGCTGCCATAGACGCGGATGACCAGCGATCCATGATCGGTCGGCACGGTGAGCGCGCCCGCGCGCTGTGCGGCTGTGTCGAACGCCCACAGGAACAGCACCACGCCTGCGACCAGCACGGCGTCGTACAGCATCTTGCTGCGCGTCCAGGTGACCGGGACATAGCGGACGCTCACGGTGATGCTCCGGGACCGAGGCGGACGGAGGGTCTGTCCGGCAGTGTCCAGGCGCGCTGGGCGAATCCAGCAACGAGGATCAGCGGCAGCAGCATGGCAAGGCCGATCCAGATGACCCGGTGGGCGGTGATGTGGGCGCGGCGCATCGTCACCCCCTGCCCTGTGCCAGGCTGCGCCAGCGCACCAGAACGAGCGGCCACAACAGGATCAGGCCCGGCACCAGCAGCGGGCGGAACGCATAGGAGCAACGCGCCTGCGGATCGACCCGGCTCAATCCAGCCGCCAGGAAGGCGATGGCGACGAGGCCGCCGACGATCAGATAGGCCTGCGAAACCGCAACGATGGCGCCTGCGACCAGATAGGCGGAGGGCATGGAGAAGCTCCGTCGTGACGTGACCCGGTGGTCAGTTCCGCGGGACCAGGAAACGTTACACCCTTCCATGCCCAGCCGACACGACTGTCGCGCGCGCGACGCGAATGGCCTAGAAGGACGGGCCCGATCCTGCCCCCCGTATCCAGTTGTCGACCGGAACCAACCCATGCGCTTTTCCGCCCTCGCCCTTCTCCGCCAGGCCTGGTCCGGCCATGCGGGCTGGCCCGAGCAGTGGCGCTCGCCGGAGCCCAAGCCGGCCTATGAGGCGGTGATCGTCGGCGGTGGCGGTCATGGACTTGCGGCGGCCTACTACATGGCCCGCAACCACGGGCTGCGCTCCATCGCCGTCGTCGAGAAGGGCTGGCTGGGCGGCGGCAACAC
>JBMOJG010000226.1:0-5809 GCA_049316925.1 Alsobacter sp.
GTTCGCCACGACGATCTGGAACACCATGTTGGAGCCGTTGAGGAAGCCAAGCTCCACGGCGTGGAGATAGAACTCCCACATGCGGCAGAAGCGCTCGTCGTAGAGCGCGGCCGCGGCGGCACGGTTGGCGGTGAAGCGCTCCCGCCAGTGGCGGATCGTGTAGTAATAATGGAGGCGCAGCACCTCCATGTCGGCGACCCACAGGCCCGTGCGCTCGGTCGAGGCGTAGACCTCCGACAGGGCCGGGACATAGCCACCCGGGAAAATGTATTTCTGGATGAACGGGCTGGTCGTGCCCGGCGGGCTCATGCGGCCGATGCTGTGGATCACCGCCCAGCCCCCCGGCGCCAGCAGGGATCCGATCTTGCGGAAATAGGCGTCGAACTGGGTGACGCCGACATGCTCCATCATGCCGACCGACACGACGCGGTCGAACCGGCCCTCGAGATTGCGGTAGTCGATCTCGACGAAGGTGACGCGGTCGGCCACGCCGGCGGCAGCGGCGCGCTCGCGGGCGACGCGGAGCTGCTCGGGCGACACGTTGATCGCCGTCACCTTCGCACCGGTGGTCTTGGCGATGGTGATGGCCAGCGAGCCCCAGCCCGAGCCGATCTCTGCCACGCTCATGCCGGGCGAAAGGCCGAGCTTGGTGGTGATTCGGGCGAGCTTCGCCGCTTGGGCTTGCTCCAGCGTGTCGGTCTCGGGGTTCTCGAAGAACGCGCAGGAATAGTTCAGCCCCTCGTCGAGGAAGAGGCGGTAGAGGTCGGTCGACAGGTCATAGTGGTGGCGGGCGTTTTGCGCCGCCTTGCCGATGGGGTTGGCCTGCTGCCAGCGTTTCACCGCGCGCAGCATCCGCCTCAGCACCTGCTGCGACGCGTGGGCGCCGAGGCCGGAGCGGTTGACGGAGAACAGCCGCAGCAGGTCGCCGATGTCCTCGCCCTCGCCCAGCGTCAGCGTCCCGTCCATGTAGGCCTCGCCGGCGTAGAGCTCCGGATTCCAGGCCAGGCGGGTGTGGAGGGCCGGATCGTGCAGCGTCACGTGCACCGTCGGGCCGGGGCCCTCGCCGCCGAAGCGGTGGCGGCCGCCCTTGGCGTCGGTCAGCTCGAGCACGCCGTTGTGGATAAAGCGGGTCAGCAGGCCTGACAGCATGCGCATGGCGGATCCCCGGTTCGGAGTGGTGAACGGACCGCTGCGAGGCCCTCGTGAACGCCGGGACACTAGCCCGTGAGGCCTGTCCCATGGAAGCCATCTCCCTGCAGCGTGGAAATCGCTGTCGCGAACGCCGGCTCACGGTCCCGCCTCGACAAGGCGGGTGCGTCTCGCCATGCTTCGCCGCCAACGGGGAGGCGGACCGCGCATGCAGAACCTGGACGACCTCTATTCGGCTGCCGGCAAGACGGCGCTTGTCACCGGCGGGGCCACCGGCATCGGCCGGATGTGCGCCGAGGCGCTGGTGCGCGCCGGCGCCCGTGTGCTGATCTGCTCGCGCAAGGCAGACGCCTGCGCGGCCGTGGCGGCGGAGCTGAACGGGCTCGGCGCGGCGGGGTCGTGCGAGGGCTTCGGCGGCGATCTCGGCACAGAGGCCGGCGTCGCCGCCGTCGTGGCGGCGGTGCGTGAGCGGGTGAACGGGCGCCTGCACATCCTCGTCAACAATGCGGGCAAGACCTGGGGCGAGCCGCTGGAGCAGTTTCCCTGGAAGGCCTGGGATAGCGTCATGGCGGTCAATGTTGCCGGGCCGTTCACGCTGACGCGGGACCTGCTGCCGGAGCTGACGGCGGCCGCCAGCCCGGATGATCCGGCACGCGTAATCAATCTCGGCTCGGTGATGGGGCTGGCGCCGCTCGGCGCCGGTCCGTACTCGTATTCGGCGTCGAAGGCCGCCGTGCATCACATCACAAAGATCCTGGCGGGCGAACTGGCGGACCGGCACATCACCGTCAACGCCTTCGCGCCGGGGCCGTTTCCGAGCCGGATGATGGCGTTCGCCACGCAGGCCGAGGAGGCGCGGAGGCGAACGGCCGCGACCGTGCCGCTCGGGCGGATAGGGCGGGCCGACGACATCGCCGGCGCGCTGCTGTTCCTGTGCGGGCGGGGTGGCAGCTTCGTCACCGGCGCGATCCTGCCGATCGACGGCGGCATCAGCGTGCAGTCCGGGCACCGGCTGTTCGGCGAGGACGCGTCGTGAGCCTGCCGGTGCACGGGCCCAGCAAGGCGGCCACGTTCGACGATCTGGCGTGCCGCATCGGCACCGAGCTCGGTGTCTCGCAGTGGATCGCGGTGACGCAGCCGCTGGTCGACCGGTTCGCGCAGGCCACGCACGATCACCAGTTCATCCATCTCGATCCGGCGGCTGCGGCTGCCACGCCGTTCGGCAGCACGATCGCGCACGGGTTCCTGACTTTGTCGCTGCTCAGCGTCATGGCGTACGAGGTCGTGCCCGCGATCGAGGGCCGGGTGATGGGCGTGAACTATGGCTTCGACCGCGTCCGCTTCGTCACGCCGGTTCGTGCCGGATCGCGGGTGCGAGGCCGGTTCACACTGCGCGAGCTGACCATGCGATCTGCTACCGAAATCCAGATGCGAACCGGCGTTGCGGTGGAAATCGAGGGCGTTGACCGGCCGGCCCTGGTGGCCGACTGGATCACCCTTCATGTCCTGCCGGATGACACCGCCGTCCGCTCTTCGGGAGAGCCAGCATGACCATCCGCTTCGACGACCGCGTCGCCATCGTCACCGGCGCCGCCAACGGCCTTGGCCGGGCTCATGCGATGGGCCTCGCCGCCCGGGGCGCGCAGGTCGTGGTGCTGGACATGGGCGGGGCGCGGGACGGGTCGGCGGCATCGGCCAGCCCGGCAGAGGCGGTGGCGGCCGAGATCCGGGATGCCGGTGGGCATGCCATGGCGTGTGCGGTTGACGTATCGGATGCCGCAGCGGTCGACCGGGCGGTCGAGGCCGTGCTGGCGGACTGGGGCCGGGTCGATATCCTCGTCAACAATGCGGGGATCCTCCGTGACCGCAGCTTCGCCAAGATGGAGATGGCCGATTTCCGGGCCGTCATCGAGGTGCATCTGATGGGCTCGGTGCACTGCACGAAGGCCGTCTGGGAGGCGATGCGCCGTCAGGGCTACGGGCGGATCGTGTTCACCTCGTCATCCTCCGGGCTCTACGGCAATTTCGGGCAGGCCAACTACGGTGCCGCGAAGGCCTCGATGCTGGGCCTGATGAACGTGCTGCATCTGGAGGGGCGCAAGCATGACATCCGGGTCAACATGCTGGCACCGACGGCGGCGACGCGGATGACGCAGGACCTGCTGTCGCCGGAGGCCGCCGCCCTGCTCACGCCCGAGTCGATCACGCCCGGCCTGCTCTACCTCGTCAGCGAGGATGCGCCGTCGCGGACCATCCTGTGCGCCGGCGCCGGGGTGTTCGCCCGGACGGTGGTCACCGAGACGCCGGGGGTCCACCTGTCCGGGGCTGACTGCACGCCGGAGGGGGTGGCGGCCGCCTTCGCTACGCTTTCCGACCCGGGCGGCGGGCTGGAACTCACCGAAGCGTTCCAGCAGACGCACCGCTTCGCCCGCATGGCTGCCGCCGCGGCCGGCATTTCCCTTCCGTCGGAGGGCTGACATGGCTGACAACCGGGCCGATACGCTCGCCCAGATCGACACGCAGGCGCTCGCGGCCTGGCTGGCCGCGCATGTCCCCGACGCCACGGGTCCGGTGACGGCGGCAAAGTTTCCCGGCGGCCAGTCGAACCCGACCTTCCTGGTCACCGTGGGCAGCCGGCGCCTCGTGCTGCGCAAGAAGCCTCCCGGCTTGCTGCTGAAGAGCGCCCATGCCGTCGACAGGGAGTACAGGGTGATGACGGCGCTCGCGGGCACCGGCGTGCCGGTGCCGCGCACGGTGGCGCTGTGCGAGGACGACAGCGTGCTGGGCACGATGTTCATGGTGATGGAGCATGTGGAGGGCCGCATCTTCTGGGATCCGGCCATGCCGGAGTCCAGCCCCACGGAGCGGACGGCCGTCTACGATGCCATGAACGCAGCGCTCGCGGCCCTGCACACGGTCGATGTCGCAGCGGCCGGCCTGGCCGATTTCGGGCGGCCGGGAGATTATTTCGCCCGCCAGACGAAGCGTTGGACCGACCAGTACCGGGCCTCCGAGACCGAGCCGCTCGCGGCCATGGATGCGCTCATCGCCTGGCTCGGCGTGCACATGCCGCCCGACGACGGGCGCTCGTCCCTGGTACATGGCGACTACCGCATCGACAACATGATCTTCGCGCCCGACGCTCCGCGGTTGCTCGCAATCCTCGACTGGGAGCTGTCGACGCTGGGGCATCCGTTTGCCGATCTCGCCTACCAGTGCATGCAGTGGCGGTTGCCGAATGACGGCGATTTCCGCGGCCTTGCCGGTGTGGACCGGGCCGCTCTCGGCCTTCCCACCGAGGAGGCCTATGTGGCCGCCTACTGCGCGCGCATGGGCATCGAGGCGGTGCCGAACTGGTCGTTCTGCCTGGCGTTCAGCTTCTTCCGGCTGGCTGCCATCCTCCAGGGGGTGCTCAGGCGGTCGCTGGACGGCAACGGCTCCAATCCCGAGCGCGGGCTGAAGATGGGGCGCAACGTGCCGGTGCTGGCCAGCATGGCGTGTGACCTCGTCGGTGTCGCACCATGAGCGCCCGCTTCACCGGCAAGGTGGTGCTGCTCACCGGCGCTGCCGGTGGTTTCGGCTGCCGTGCGGCGCTCCGGTTGGCCGGCGAGGGCGCCGCGCTGGTGCTGAGCGACCTGCGGGAGGAGCCTCTCGCGGCGGTCGTCCGGGAGGTCGAGGCGACCGGCGCGCAGGTTGCCGCGCTGGCCGGCGACGTTTCCGAGGAGACCTTGCATGAGGGTATCGTAAGGCTCGCGGTCGACCGGTTCGGCGGGCTAGACGTGGCCATCAACAATGCCGGTATCGCCCATCCGTATCTCAAGCTGGCGGACGTGCCGTCGGACATCGCGCGGTCCGTGATCGCCATCGACCTGATGGGCGTGTTCCTGGCGCTCAAGCACCAGCTGCCCGCCCTGGTGGCGCGCGGTGGCGGGACGGTGGTGAACGTTGCGTCGGCCGCCGGGCTGGCCGGGGCGCCGCTGCTCTCGGCCTATGCGGCCGCCAAGCACGGTGTCGTCGGGCTGACGCGCACGGCGGCGGTGGAGTACGCCCGGCGCAACATCCGGGTGAATGCCGTGTGCCCGTCCTTCGCGGCGACACCCATGGTCACCGACGAGCTCGCGGCCATGCGCGACGGCCCGGAGGCGGCGCTGCAGCGCGTCGTCGCGGCGGTGCCGATGCGCCGGCTGGCCAGCGTCGACGAGGTCGTCGACGCCATGCTGTTTCTGGCTGGGCCGCACAGCGGTTTCATCACCGGCCAGGCGCTGGGCGTGGATGGCGGTTTGACAGCCCAGTGACGCGGGTTGCGCTTGCGCCTGCGGGGCCGTCGCAGCATCCTGCGGCATCGTTTGGGGGAAACTGCTCCATGTCGCTCGACCGTCGCAGCCTGCTGGCCGGCCTCGCCGGCACCACCGCCCTTGCGGCTTCGGCCCGGGCCCAGCACGCCCACCATGGCGCGCCGTCGTTTTCCACCCTGCAGGGCAGCCGCCCGGTCGAGCTGTCGCCTGAGCAGTTGCGCCAGCGCACGCTGGAGAGTCCCGCGCCGGCGGGCCCGGCCGGGCGCTGGCAGGCCAAGGCGCCGCTGCCGCTGCCGCGCAGCGAAATGGCCTGGGCGACCGCCTTCCGCGACCAGATGCATGTGATCGGCGGCTATGGCGAAGGC
>JBMOJG010000227.1:0-5795 GCA_049316925.1 Alsobacter sp.
CGAGATTGAGGACCGTGTCCATCATGCCAGGCATCGACGCGCGGGCGCCAGAGCGCACCGACACCAGCAGCGGGTTCTCGGGATCGCCGAAGGTCTTGCCAGCAATGCGCCCGACATGCGCCAGCGCCGTCTCGACGGCCGCGACGAGTTCGGCCGGATAGGTCTCGCCATGGGCGTAGTAATAGGTGCAGACCGCGGTGGAGATGGTGAAGCCGGGAGGCACCGGCAGGCCGAGATTGCTCATCTCAGCGAGATTGGCGCCCTTACCACCCAGCAGTTCGCGCATCCCGGCCTGACCTTCGGCCTGGCCGTCGCCGAAGGTGTACACCCACTGCGTCATGTGCCCCGTCCTTTTGTTCGCACCCGCGAAACCGTCCCTCCCATTGCCCAGCCGTCGCCAAAACGCAATCGGGAAGAACGGTCAGGGTGTCAGGGCGACTGTGGCTTGAGCGCGGCGGGTCGCCGGGGCGCGGCGCCCCGGCTTGCGTTTGGTTGGCTTCAGCCCTGCTTGCGCAGGGCCAGGCCGACGCCGATCCAGCTCGCACCCGCAAAAAGCAGATCCATGCCCAGAAAAATGCCCAGCGTGAACAGGCTGGAGACCGGCCATTTGGCAAGGATCATGGCGCCCAGAAGCGTCGTGACGACCCCCGAAAGGGCCACCCAGATCCACGGGGTGCCTTCCTTCATCTGGAAGGCCAGGACAATGCGGACGATGCCCGAGGCCACAAGGCCGGCGCCGAGGATCAGCGTCAGCACGGCCGAGGCGAGCAGCGGATTGTTGATCGTGACCAAGCCGGCGACGACGTAAAGCGCCCCGAGCAGGATCCAGAGGAAGAACTTCCCCCAGGTCTTCATGGCGAAGCCCTCGATGATCTCGCCAAACCCGGCGACCATCATCATGATGCCGACGACAAAGACGCTGGCGGCAGTCGCGGTGTAGAGGCTGCCAAGTGCGACGATCCCGCAGACGCTCAGGAGCACCCCGAAGGCAACGATCCAGCCCCATCGGGCGCGCAGTGTGGCAAGGCCGGCTCCGAGGCTGTCGGGAGGTGCGGCGGCATCAGTGGCGTTGGTCATGGTCGGTCTCCTTCGAGGTTCGGCAGCTCTTAATGGCACGCGCGGCTGCTGCTGCAAGCCTTTGCGTGCAGATTCAATCATAAGCTGTTCGGTCAGGTTCCTTCGCGCGCCTTCGCGGAGGGACCGCGCTCGCCTTCGACCAGCGGGCGGATCTTGACGAGTTCGGCGGCGGCACAGTCGAGAAAGGCCCGGATCCGCGGCGAGGCGCGCAGGTCCGGATGGGTCAGAAGCCACAGCCCGGTCGAGAATTCCGGGTTGTGTGTCGTCAGTCGTACCAGGGCGGGGTTGCGGTCGGCAATGAAGCAGGGCAGGGGCCCGACACCGATGCCCTCTGCGACGGCCTCCGCCAGCCCCAGCACGGTGTTGATCTTCAGCGCGACATGCTCGGGCGGAACATGCTCGCGCACGTAGCGGGCCGCCTTCAGATGGCCGAACTGGTCGCCGAGCGATACCCAGTCGTGCCCGAACAGCGAGGCCGGAGCCACGCCGGCACCGCCGGCCGCCTCCGGAAAATCCCTGGCCCGGCCATAGACCGCCCACACGATGGAAGCAACGCGCCGGCCCACCAGCGTCTCGGGCGGATTGTCGGTGGCGCGGATGGCGATGTCGGCGTCGCGCTTCGACAGATTCAGCGCCTGGTTCGACAGCACCACGTCGACCCGAATGTCCGCATAGGACGTCCTGAAGGTCGCGATCACCGGCATCAGCAGGTGCACCAGCAGCGTGTCATTGGTCGTCACCCGCACCTCGCCCGAAGGCGTCAGCGTCTGCCCTGCGAGCTTGCGCGAGAAAGAGGTGACGTCGCGGTCCATCCGCTCGGCCAACGCCACCATCTCCTCGCCGGCCGGCGTCAGCCCGTAGCCGGTGCGGTGCCGCTCGAACAGCGGCATGCCGAGGCGCTTCTCGGTATCGGCAAGACGCCGGAAAACGGTCGAGTGGTTGACGCCGAGCGCCTCGGCCGCCCCGGTTAGCGAGCGATGATCGGCAATCGCCTTGATCAGCCGGAAATCATCCCAAGACACGCCGTCCATTTGCGCCTCTGCAAGATAAGTGTTGAAGTCTCTTCCATGGATTTGCGCATCGGAAAAGTCAAACACTCCGTCACACGCCGGGTCGACCCGGCTCACTCCCCGGAGGTTGCCATGATTGACACCCGTACCGCTCCCTACGCTGTCTTCCTGCTGCGCGTCGCGCTGGGCGTGATGTTCCTGGCCCACGCCTGGCTGAAGATCAGCGTCTTCACCGTGCCGGGCTTCGCAGGCTTTCTCGAGAAGGGCGGATACCCGGCCATCCTCGCGTGGCCGATCGTGCTGGCCGAGGTATTTGGCGGCATCGCCCTCATTCTGGGCCTCTACAGCCGCGCGGTCGCCGTTGCGATGCTGCCAGTCCTGATTGGAGCCACGCTGGTGCACGTCCCCAATGGCTGGGTGTTCAATGCCCCCAACGGCGGCTGGGAATACCCGGCCTTCCTGGTTGTGGCCACCCTGGCCCATGCGCTGGCCGGCTACGGCGCCCTGGCGCTGCGTCCCGCGGCCGTGCGGGACGTCGCTGCCGGCGCTCCCCGGCACGCCTGACGACCGGAGGCGTGTCCCCACGGGCACCCGGCTATGACGGGGACACGTCCCGCCTGTCGCGCATGATCGCGGACGCTGGCTTTGGACGCCGCTCAGACCCGCGGCGCCGCGGCTCGCATCAACCGGTCGCGGATCGCCTCGCCGAGTCCAAGCGCCGGGATCCGCACCACCGCGATGGCGGTTGGCGCCAACGCATCCAGCTGTCGCAGCGCCGCAAACAGCGCTGCGGCGGCCTCCACGAGGTCGCCGCCCGGGCTGAGATTGATCGCCGCCACGGCCTGATCGAGCCCGACCGGGTGCTGTGGCCCGAACAGCAGCGCGGCTTCCCCCGGGCGGATGTCGACAGCATCGAGCCGAACAGGAGCAACCGGGGCGTAATGGGACGCCAGCAGCCCTGGCGCCAGGGGCCGGTCAGCCGGACTGTCGGGAGCCACGTCCAGCGCCCGGCCGAGGACCGCCTCGATGGCGTCCCGCGTGATGCCGCCCGGGCGCAGCAACCGGGCGGACCCATCCAGGCAGGCGACAATGGTCGACTCGACACCTACAGGAGATGCACCGCCGTCCACGACGGCCGCGATCACACCGTCGAGATCGGCCAGCACATGGGCGGCGGTTGTTGGGCTGACGCGACCCGACCGGTTCGCCGACGGCGCCGCAACCGGCCGCCCGACCCGCTGCAGCAGGGAAAGCGCGACCGGGTGCGAGGGCACCCGCAGTGCGACGCTGTCCATGCCGGCGGTCGCCAGATCACAGACAGTCCCTTCGGGCCTACGCGGGACGATCAGCGTCAGCGGCCCGGGCCAGAACGCCCGCGCCAGCGCCTCCGCCGTCCTGTCCAGCACACCCTCTCGCGCTGCCGCGGCCAGGTCCGGCACATGCGCGATCAGCGGATTGAAGGCCGGACGGCTCTTGGCCGCGTAGATCCGGGCGACGGCCAGCGGCTGCGTCGCATCGCCGCCGAGCCCGTAGACGGTCTCGGTCGGGAAGGCGACGCACGCTCCGTCGTCCAGCAGTGCCGCAGCAGCATCGAGACCGGCGGAGTCGGCCGGCAGCAGCCGGGTACGGAGCGCTGGATCGGGAATGTTCACACCTGAACGACTTGACTTGCCGGCGCCGGTTGCGTCCTTTTGCCGTGCGGCCGGCTTAGCACGCAGGCTATGCTGGCCGGAAGAGCGCGCCGGACGCGCAGCGAGGGAGAGAGACCGATGAGCTACCGCGCCCCCGTGGACGACATGCTGTTCACCCTCAGGCACGTGGCCGGGCTCGACCGGCTCATCGCCGACGGCCTCGCTCCCGACCTCGACGGCGACATGGCGGCGGCGATCCTCGACGAGGCGGCGAAGTTCGCCGACACGGTCATCGCCCCGCTCAACAAGATCGGCGACAAGGTCGGCTCGCAGATCAAGGACGGCGTCGTGACCACGCCACCGGGCTGGCGCGACGCTTACGTGTCCTGGGCGCAGGGCGGCTGGAACGGTCTCGTCGCTTCGCCCGACTTCGGCGGTCAGGGCCTGCCCCACCTCCTGCAGGCCGCCTGCACGGAAATGTGGAACTCTGCCTCATTCGCCTTCGCGCTCGGACCGCTGCTCACTGTCGGCGCCGTCGAGGCGCTCACCGCCCATGGCTCCGCCGAGCTGAAGCGCCTCTATCTGCCCAAGCTCGTCTCCGGCGAATGGATGGGCACCATGAACCTCACCGAGCCGCAGGCGGGCTCGGATCTGAGCGCGCTGCGCGCCCGGGCCGAACCGGCCGGCGACGGCACATACAGGATCTTCGGCCAGAAGATCTACATCACCTATGGCGAACACGACCTCACCGACAACATCATCCACCTGGTACTGGCGCGCCTGCCCGACGCGCCGCCGGGCACCCGCGGCATCTCGCTGTTTCTCGTTCCCAAGCTGATGGTCGGCGCAGACGGGACGCTCGGCGCCCGCAATGACGTCCGCTGCCACTCGATCGAGCACAAGCTCGGCATCCACGCCTCGCCGACCTGCACCATGGTGTATGGCGATGCCGGCGGCGCCGTCGGCTATCTGATCGGCGAGGAAAACCGTGGGCTGGCCTGCATGTTCACGATGATGAACAACGCCCGCCTGAACGTCGCCCTGCAGGGTGTCGCCATCGCCGAGCGCGCCTACCAGCAGGCGCTGGCCTTCGCCGGCGAACGCCGTCAGGGCCGAACGGCTGACGAGACGGGCCCCGGCATGAGCGCGATCATCGGCCACCCGGACGTCCGCCGCATGCTGCTGACCATGCGGGCCCAGACCCGTGCCGCCCGCGCCATCTGCTACCTCACCGCCGAGGCGCTGGACCGTGCCCATCGCGAGACCGATCCGGCTGCGCGCAAGATGTGGTCCGAGCGCGCTGCGCTGCTGACCCCCGTTGCCAAGGCCTATTCCACCGATATCGGCATCGAGGTGGCCTCCACCGGCATCCAGATTCACGGCGGCATGGGTTATGTCGAGGAGACGGGCGCTGCCCAGCACCTGCGTGACGCCCGCATCGCCGCCATCTACGAGGGCACCAACGGCATCCAGGCCATCGACCTCGTCACCCGCAAGCTGCCGCTGTCGGGCGGCGAGACGGTGGCGGCCGCCATCGGCCGGATGCGCGAGACGGTGGCGGTGCTGTCGCGCACCAATGCACCGAGTTTCGGCCATGCCCCCTCGCGGCTGCGCGACGCCGTCGACAGCCTCGAGCGCGCCACCGCCTGGATGCTGCTGGCGCTGAAGGAAGGCCGCGCCGCCGAGGCGCTGGCCGGCGCCACGCCCTATCTGCGGCTGTTCGGGCTCGCCCAGGGCGGCACGGCCCTGGCCGAGAAGGCGCTCGCCGCCCAGGCCTCGCTCGACGAGGCGCCGGAGGCCGGCGACCGCAGCCACGCCGCCCGGGTGGTGACCGCGCGCTTCTTCGCCGAGCACCTCGCCACCGAGGCGCCGGCGCTCGAGCGGGCGATCGTCGAGGGTGCCGGGTCGGTCGAGGACGGCGCCCTGGTCTTCGCCGCGTGAACGGGTCCCCGGGCCTGTCCGGCCCGCTGGCGGGGCGCATCTGCCTCGTCGCGGGTGCGGCGCGGGGCCTGGGGCGGGGTATCGCGCTCGGTCTCGCCGAGGCCGGCGCCACCGTGGTGTGCTCGGGCCGCTCGAC
>JBMOJG010000228.1:0-5776 GCA_049316925.1 Alsobacter sp.
GAACGCGCCGAGCAGGTCCGTCAGGCTGTTGACGAAGCGCGCGCGCTCGCCAGGCTCCATTTTCGACAGGTCCTGCTCCTTGTTGCGGGCGAGCGCCGCATAGATCTCGCTCCAGGTCTGGCTGCCTGGACGTGCACCGAAGTCGCGCGCCTGAATGCGGTCGACCGTGACCTCAGCGCCGTCCTTTCCCTTGGCAGCCAGGGATTCGACCGCGATGCTGCCGTACACCGGCCTGATCGGCTCACCGGCCTTGGCGGTCTCTGTGTAGAGTCGCGCGATCTGCACCATGTCGATCCGGGTTGCCGCCACCGGGCCGAACGTGCCGCGCATCATGTCGCCGCCGGGCGAGCCAGAGCGGCTCTCGAATGTTCCGCCAGCCGCGACCAGCTGCGCGACCACGCCCGCCTTCAGGTCAGACAGCCGCACGTCCCGGTACTGCATCGCCGTCGCGGTCCCGGCCTGGGTCTGCGTGGCGATGACTTCGGGCATCACCATGGCGGCAGCCGTCAGCTTCGCCAGCCTCTGGGCGATCGGCACCGTCGATGACGCATCGAACGCCGCCAGGACGTCATCGCGGCCCATCGCGGCACCGACCACGTCGAGCCGCGGAATTGTCCAGCTGCCGTCCGCCGTCGTCACCTTGAGGGCCTCGAAGCGCAGGGCGTCGGCGGCCTGGGCGGGCGTCACCAGGGCGGCGCCGGTGTTCAGCGCCACCTTGCCGATGCTGATGCGCGTGCCGTCGCTGCCGGTCCAGCCGAGGCCGGAGAGGACGAGGCGACCCGAGACGGGATCGGCGGCGACGCTGCCATGGGTGATGCCGGCCCGGTCAAGGACCGCGCGGGTCGTGGCCGCCAGCGCGGCGGCGGCGACCTCGTGTGCCGCCACCGTGGCGGCGGCGATGCCGCCGGCCGCGGCGAGCAGCCGGAAGGCGCTGACATGGCGGGCGCGCGGCGGGGGAGCGCCGGCCGGGCCGGGGCGGGACGCTGCAGTCACGGTCATGGCAGGCCTCCAGAGGACGAGACTCACAGGCTGGCAGGCAATCATGGCCAAGTTCAGCCAATGTCCTCACTGTCGGCCGTCAGCCTTCGGCCTCGGCCATCGCCGCGTGGAGCCAGCTCTGGCGCGAATGAAATCTCAGGCCGCCTCGGCATAGCCGGCGCGGATCGCGGCAATCGCTTCACGTGTCGGCAGGCCAGCCTCGTTGCCGAGATGCTGGATCTTGAAGGCCGACGCGGCGCGGGCGAAGGCGAAATGCTCCTCCCAGGCGACGTCGGGCCGGGTGATCGCCGACGCCACATAGGCGCCGTGAAACACGTCCCCGGCGCCGCTGGTGTCGATCACCGCTTCGTGCGGGACCGCCAGGGACTTTTGCCGGCGCACCGTGCCTGTCTCGTCATACCAGAGCATGCCCTTGTCGCCCTGGGTCACGCCGCCGATGCGGCAGCCCTTGGCCTTCAGCAGGTCGAGCAGCGCCTCCGGGGTGACGCCGAGCTGCTCGGCCAGCCGTTCGGCGCAGATGGCGACATCGATGAACTCCAGCAAATCCAGTGTGTTTTCGCGAAGTCCTCCACCATCAAGAGAGGTCAAGACTCCGTCGGAGCGGCAGGCCCGGGCGTAGTGCAGCGCCGCGTCGGCCTGGTGGCCGTCGAGATGCAGTGCCCGGATCCCGGTCGTGTTGAGCTGGGGGAAGGGATGCAGATAGGCGTCGTCGCGGCAGCGGATGATGGCGCGGTGGCCGTCCCGGGGGATGACGAAGGACAGGGAGCTTTCCCTGACCTTCCGGCCATGGACCGGAATGGCGTATTTCGCCGCCATGTCGAGAAACATCCGCCCGAGCCAGTCATCGGCCAGCGAGGTCAGCAGATCCGGCACAACGCCGAGCTTGGCGCAGCAGAACGCCGCCGTCACCGCGTTGCCGCCAAACGACACCGCGTAGTCGCGCGCCACGGTCTTTTCGTCGCCCGTAGGAATGCGGTCAGCCAGAAACGTCACATCGATGTAGGTCTGGCCGATGAAAAGCGCGTCCATGTCGCCTCCGCGGGCTGGCGCCGGCCGGGCCGGTCACACCGTGAAGCTTGTGCCGCAGCCGCAGGACGCCGTGGCGTTCGGGTTCTGCACCCGGAAAGACTGGCCCATCAGGTCATCGACGAAATCGAGCACCGCCCCCTGGACGAAGGGCAGGGACACGCTGTCGACCAGCACGACGGCACCGTCACGCTCGATCACCAGATCGTCGGGATTGCGGGCCTGGTCGATGCCGAAATCGTACTGGAAGCCGGAGCAGCCGCCGCCATTGACGCTGACCCGTAGCATCGACCCTTGCGGCTCGGCCTTCAGGATGGCGAGGATGCGGCGCGCCGCCGGCGCGGTGACGGCGAAGGGGGCGGTCGAGGATTCGGTGACGGACATCGGTGTCTCCGCGGATCGGCGGCCACCCGCATGACGCGGGCCTTGCCTGCCGGCCTCCCTGAACCTAAGTCCGCGCAGGGCGGATTTCAACGCGGATCCCCGGACCGGGGGGCGCAAGGCGACAGGAGGGCCGGCCATGCCGAACCGCTTTGACCGTTGGCGGGCGCCCTATGCGGCAGATCCTGCGGCCAGCCATGGACGGCTGGTTGCGGAGGAAGAGTCGCCGACGCGCAGCGCTTTCCAGCGCGACCGTGACCGGATCATCCACGCCACCGCGTTCCGCCGGCTCAAGCACAAAACCCAGGTGTTCGTCTTTCACGAGGGCGATCATTTCCGCACGCGGCTGACGCACACTATCGAGGTGGCGCAGATCGCCCGCTCGCTGGCGCGGGCGCTGGGTCTGGACGAGGACCTCGCCGAGGCGCTGGCGCTTTCGCATGATCTCGGCCACACGCCGTTCGGGCATACCGGCGAAGATGCGCTCGATGCCTGCATGGCTCCGTATGGCGGGTTCGACCACAACGCCCAGGCGCTGCGCATCGTGACACGGCTGGAGCGCCGCTATGCGGCGTTTGACGGGCTCAATCTCTCCTGGGAAACGCTCGAGGGGCTGGTCAAGCACAATGGCCCGCTGGTGGCCGCGGACCGAACACCGCTGCCGCGGCATTCCGGCGGCATTCCGGCGGCGATCCTCGATTTCGATGCGCAATGGAGCCTCAGGCTCGACAGCCACGCCAGCGGCGAGGCCCAGGTGGCGGCGATCGCCGATGACATCGCCTATGACGCCCATGACCTCGACGACGGACTGAGAGCTGGCCTGTTCGACCTCGACGGACTGCGGGCCGTGCCGTTCCTGGCTGATCTGCTCGACGAGATCGCGGCGCGCTGGCCCGGGCTCGACCGCAGCCGCACGGTGCACGAGCTGGGGCGCCGCCTGATCACCCGCTTCGTCGAGGACGTGATCACCGAAAGCGAGCGGCGGATCGCGACGCTCGGCCCCGCCGACGCGGATGCAATCCGGGCAGCGGGCGCGCCCATCGTGGCGTTTGCGCCGGCCATGGCGGAGGCCGATGCGGCCATCAAGGGGTTCCTGTTCCCCAACATGTACCGGCATCCGGACGTGGCGCGGATCCGCCGGCAGGCCGACCAGGTGGTGCGCGACCTGTTCGCCGGCCTGTTCGCCGCCCCCGAACTGATGCCCGAGGAGTGGCGGCAGGGGCTCGACGGCGTCAAGCCGAAGAAGGTGGCCCGCCGCGTTGCCGACTACATCGCCGGCATGACGGACCGCTATGCCTTGCAGGAGCACCGCCGACTGTTTGACGCCACTCCGGAATTGCGTTAGGCGCGCGGTCGGACATGTCCCGGACCGGGACGGGTCGCGGCCGCCAGCAGATCGGGCTCATGAACATTTTCGACGAGTTCCAGCGCCGCCTCGCGGCGGTGATCGAGCGGCTTGGACGCGACGGCACCGTGCCCGCAGGGCTGGACACGGCCAAGGTGGTGATCGAGCCGCCGCGCGATCCCTCTCATGGCGACCTCGCCACCAATGCGGCGCTGGTGCTCGCCAAGGAGGCGGGAACCAGCCCGCGGGCGCTCGCCGAGACGCTGGCACAGGCGTTGCGGGGCGAGCCCGGCGTGAGCGCGGTCGAAGTTGCCGGGCCAGGTTTCATCAATCTGCGGCTTCATCCGGACGTGCTCCGGGCGGTCGCGAGCTCGGTGATGGCGCTGGGCCCCGCTTTCGGTCGCGGCCATCCTGCTGAGCCTCGCGCCGTCAATGTCGAGTATGTGTCGGCCAATCCGACCGGGCCAATGCATGTGGGCCACGGCCGTGGCGCCGTGTTCGGTGACGCGCTCGCCAATCTCATCGCGTTTGCGGGCGATGCGGTGACGCGGGAGTACTACATCAACGATGCGGGCGCCCAGGTCGACGTGCTCGCCCGGTCGGCCTGCCTGCGCTACCGCGAGGCGCTGGGCGAGACTGTGGCCATCCCGGATGGGCTGTACCCTGGCGACTACCTGAAGCCGGTGGGCGCAGCGCTTGCGCAGCAGTTTGGCCCTGCGCTGCTGGCCAAGACCGAGGCGGACTGGCTGCCCGTGGTGCGGGACGCGGCCATCGCCGCCATGATGGCGATGATCCGCGAGGATCTTGCGGCGCTCGATATCCGCCATGACGTGTTCTTCTCTGAGCGCTCCCTGGCCTCCGGTCCGGTGGACCAGATCCGCGCGCTGATCGAGACCATGCGCGACAACGGGCTCGTCTACGAGGGGCGGCTCCCGCCGCCCAAGGGCGCGCGCGAGGAGGACTGGGAGGACCGCGAGCAGACACTGTTCCGTGCCACGGCCTTCGGCGACGATGTCGACCGGCCGTTGCTGAAGTCTGACGGGTCCTACACGTATTTCGCCTCTGACATCGCCTATCACGCCTCGAAATTCGCGCGTGGCTTCGCCACGATGATCGACGTCTGGGGCGCGGATCACGGCGGCTATGTCAAGCGCATGACCGCTGCGGTCGAGGCCGTGACCGGCGGGACGGGTGATCTCGACGTCAAGCTCTGCCAGCTGGTGCGGCTCTTGCGCAATGGCGAGCCGGTGAAGATGTCGAAGCGCTCCGGCGACTTCGTGACGCTGCGCGACGTGGTCGACGAGGTCGGCCGCGACGCGGTGCGCTTCATGATGCTGTTCCGCAAGAATGACGCGACCCTGGATTTCGACCTGGCCAAGGTGATCGAGCAGTCGAAGGACAATCCCGTCTTCTATGTCCAGTACGCCCATGCCCGCTGCCGGTCGGTGATCAGGCAGGCCGAAGCCGCATTCGGAACCGGCGCCGGCACGCCCGAAGCCATCACCGATGCAGACCTGAGTGTGCTCGCCGATGCATCCGAGTTTGATGTGATTCGACGCCTTGCCCAGTTTCCCCGGCTGATCGAGTCGGCTTCTGCGGCGCATGAGCCGCACAGGATTGCATTTTACCTCTATGATCTGGCGAGTGACTTCCACACATTGTGGAACAAAGGCAAAGAAGCGCCGCATTTACGTTTTGTTATCGAAACTGATCGAAAGTCGACGGAAGCGAGGCTGACGCTGGTTCACGCCGTGATGACGGTCCTCGCCTCGGGTCTTGCCATCCTCGGGGTGACAGCGCCCGATGAAATGCGCTGAACGTGCTGGATGGTTGCGGGCGGATCTGCCCGCGTTGGCGCAAGCCGCAGCCACTGGCCGTAAGGTTGCAACGCCTAGGAAGCCGGCCTCGTTCATGCCGGCGGTGACAGCGGGTGCGTCATGAGCGAACCGAACAGGCAGCGGCCGGTCATCGACCTCGACGAGCTGGAGCGGCAGCTGCGCGAGGCATCAGGCCCGCGCGCCGAGC
>JBMOJG010000229.1:0-5765 GCA_049316925.1 Alsobacter sp.
AGGTCAAGGGCGGCGTATGTGCGATTGCCGTGCGACTCACGGCCTGAGCGCACACGCCCCTCGGCCGACTGCGTCGCCCCCAGGTCAGCGACGGTCGGCAAGACCAGTTGTGGATCTCCCAGCATTGCGGCCCCTGCATCGTTGACCGGCGCCACGTCGAACCCCCGTCACGAACCTGTTACGGAGTGTATCAACCAACCTGTTGCGATGCCAAGGCGCAAAGCTGGATCGCCACCTTGCATGACTGCCCAGGCTAGGGCTCCGCCAGCTCACTCAGACTGGTTGTCACCAGGTCGGCGATCCGCCGCCACAGCGCCGCGCGTGAATAGGGCTTGGCCAGAACCGCAGCTGAGCCGAGCGCGTGCGCCTGGGCCACGAAGGTCGCGGTTGGCGCCCACTTCATCGCCACGAGCGGTGGCGGCCCACCCGGTAAACCGTCGAGGCCCCCAGCCAGCGCCAGCCCGCCCACCCCGACCGAGTCCAGATCGACGAGAATCACATCTGGCCGGACGCGACGGACGCTCAGAGCCGCCGGCAGGATGTTGTTGGCAAGACCAATCGACCGAACACCGCCATCGCGCAGCATGGCGGCAAGCAGGGTGCGCTCATGCGAGGGTCTCTGTACCAGCAGGACAGCAATGTCCCCAAATCGTGGTGGGTAAAGCATGACAGATCCGGATCATAATGAAACTGAATCTTTCAAAAATAGATTGACATCAAGTATGCCTATTGGTGGTTGTAAAATACCTCTATACACTCACTGAAAATCAGTCATGGTCCGGGCGGTCAGTCCGCATTCGCTTGACATCACCGCGCTTGGCCTTGCCATCAAGGCGTCTCACCTTCGAGGCCAGCGTCGGACGGGTCGGGCGTCGTGTCCGTGGCACCACCGCGGCATCACGGATCAGCGCAAACAGCCGTTCGCGCGCGTCCTGCCGGTTGCGGTCCTGGCTGCGGAAGCGCTGGGCGGTGATGACGATCACGCCCTCCTGGGTCAGCCGGCTGCCGGCCAGCACCATCAGTCTTGCGCGGACATCGTCGGGAAGACCGGGCGATCGCGCCGCATCGAACCGCAGCTGGACCGCGGTCTCGACCTTGTTGACATTCTGGCCGCCCGGGCCGGAAGACCGGATGAACTGTTCGTCGAGCTCGCGCTCGTCGATGGCAATACGCCCGGTGACCCGGATCACGGCTCTCTCTCCTTCACCGGAGCAGCCGGACCCCTGACCAGACCGGCACCCGCCCCCGCCGGTAACTGCGACCAGAAGATCGCAGCGGAGCTGAGCGCGATGAGACCCACCACGGCGAACACGACCGGAAAGTGCGACACCGACAGCAACGGGCCGCCCAGGGCGCTGGCGGCCAGTTCGAGCCCGATCGCCGCGACGGCAACCCCGACCGAGCCGGACAGCTCCTGCAGCACGGCGGCAAAGCTGGTGGCGCGGCTGAGCTTCTCGGTCGGCACATCCGCATACGCCACCGCGCTGACCGCCGTGAACTGCAGGGATCGCAGGAAACCGCCCACAAGAAGCACGGCCAGCATCACCAGAGTGGGTGTCCCCGCACCGAACAGCGCCGGCGCTGCCACGCTTGCCGCGGACAGGACGGCATTGACGATCAGCACCCTACGAAAGCCGAACCGCCGCAGGATCGGGGCCGCGGCGAGCTTCATCGTGATCGCGCCCACCCCGGCCGCGAACGTGGTCAGGCCGGACGCGAAGGCGTTCATGCCGAGCCCCACCTGCAACAGCAGCGGCAGCAGGAATGGCGAGGCACCGATCCCGACCCGGAAGACGAAGCCGCCGGCAAGACTCGCCCGGAAGGTTGGCAGGGCCAGCAGGCGGAGGTCGATCAGGGGATCCGGCACCCGCAGCGCATGGACGACATAGAGACACAGCAGGGCTGCGCCTGCCACCATCAGGGCGACGATGCCCCAGACCGGCACGAGGTCCAGTCCGGCCAGCGTCGCACCGGTCAGAAACGCGGCAAGTCCCGGGCCGACCAGCAGGAAGCCGACGCGGTCGAACCGCACTCGCTCGGTTTCGCGGATGTCAGGGATGTATGCCAGAGCAAGGGCCACGCCGATTGCGGCGATCGGCACGTTGATCCAGAAGATCCAGCGCCAGTCGAAGTAGGTGGTGATGAAGCCGCCGACGGGCGGGCCCATGATGGGGCCCATCAGCGCCGGAATGGTCAGCCAGGCCAGTGCATTGACAAGGTCGCGACGGTCGACGCTACGCAGCACGACGAGGCGCCCGACCGGGATCATCAGGGCGCCGCCCATGCCCTGCAGCACGCGCGCCACGACCAGGCTGCCGATCCCGGTCGACAATGCGCAGCCGATGGAGCCGGCGGCGAACACCAGCATCGAGGCGCAGAACACCGGTCGCGCGCCAAACCGGTCGGCCACCCATCCCGACGCCGGGATGAAGATGGCCAGCGCCAGCAGGTAGGACGTGAGCGCCAGCTTGAGGTGGATCGGGCTTTCGCCCAGGTCCACCGCAATCGCCGGCAGCGACGTTGACAGCACGGTGGCGTCGAGATTTTCCATGAACAGCGCCGTGGCGACGATCAGCGGCACCAACCGGTCATGGGGAAGCGACGGAAGGCGCGCCATGGTGACCTGACCTGTCTGCAGGGCGCGGTCGCTGCGACGCGAAAGCGCGGGCCGAAGCGCCCCGCCGCCGGACCTTGCGTGCCGCGGCGCGGTCGCGGCGTCAGCGGCGGCGCATCTGGCCGCGCTGGACCGGGCGGTTGGCGGCGGCGGGCCGTTCGTCCTTGTGGCGGAAGATCAGCCGCCCCTTCTCAAGGTCGTAGGGCGACATTTCCACCGTGACCCGGTCGCCCGCAAGCGTCTTGATCCGGTGCTTCTTCATCTTGCCGGCGGTATAGGCGACGATCTCATGTCCGCTGTCGAGCTGAACGCGGAAACGGGCGTCGGGCAGGATCTCGGTGACGAGACCCTCGAATTCCATCAGTTCTTCCTTGGCCAAGCCTGGACCTCTCTGTTCACGAAACGAAGACCCGCCGGCAGGTGCCGGCGGATCGGTTGCCTTGCAGGGCGGCCGGTGGGCCCGGCCGGAACGCCTCAGGCGTTCTGGAGATTGCCGGCCGACTCGCGCCCGCTGCGCGGGTCCGTCACCAGCTCGTAGGCGATCTTCTGACCCTCGGTCAGGCCGCGCATTCCGGCCCGCTCCAAGGCGGACACATGGACGAACACGTCCTTGCCGCCAGTATCGGGCTGGATGAACCCATACCCCTTCTGGTCATTGTACCACTTCACAGTGCCCGTCTGCATCGGGTCGATCCTTCTTGCAGCGTCGCTTCCACGGAGCCGGCCACACGACCCCGCAATCGCTCGATTTTGGTGTGAGTGCCAGAACGTGCGCCCGCCAGGCAATCGCAGCGGAGCGAAGCGGCCCGGTCGCCCGGCCAATCTCGACAAGCCGAAATAAACCCGGACCCGGGATTTTGCAAGGCAGGGCCTCGGTCCGATGGCTGTGGAGCGCGGCGTCAGGTCACGAATGGGGCTGTCCAAGGGCCTGATCCGGCCATCGCGGTACGCCGGGATACAGATCCAGGACGGCCAGCGCGATCTAGGCCGGGTAAATCCACTGCTCCGGCAGACGGATGGATAAGGCATCACCAGCCCGAACGGCCCCTCCCCGCTCAACCCAGCCGACCAGCCCGCGCAGGCGCCGCGCCGCCTTCACGAAGGCGAAGTCGAGTCCATCCGGTCGGGGGCACTGCCGGGCCACGGCGCGACCGGTGCCGATGCAGGGCGCATTCTGGTCCTCGACGGTCAACACCGCCCCCTGGGGCAAAAACAGGCGGCTACCGCGCGGCAGCATCGACAGCGACGGGATGCCCTCGACCACGAGATTGGCGCCCAGCCACTCAGGGCGCAGTTCCGCCACGTCCAGTGCGGCGGCGATCGCGGCCAGATCCTCGACCGAGACGATCGACACTTGGCGGGAATTGCGGATCGGCGTCCCGCGCGGATACCAAGGGACGCGGGCATCGGCTGCCCTGACATGGCCGCGATGGCGCTCGCCGCGCAGGCCATCGACGACGAAGCCCTCGAAATCGACGGTCGCGCTCTCGACCGGCCGCGTCGCAAAGCCGTCGCCGTCGGCAATCATCACCGCGACGAGCCGGCCGGCCAGCGTGCGCGGGGGGTGAATGGCGGCGTCCATGGCAGTCTCCGAAGCAACGAATCCGGCAGCCTGTGATGTGCGCCACGCACCGGTCCATCGCAAGCCCTGCGTCCCGTGCGGCCGAGGGTCACGCGGCTGCAACACCACCATGGTTTCGACTCGGTTCCGATCATGCTAACAGCACGCGTCAACCCCAAGCGTGACGGGTGCTGTCTCGCGCCGCCATTTTGGCGATCGGGATCGCCCGAAGGAGTTGGCCATGGCCAGGATCACCAACATCCGTGAAGCCCTGACCTTCGATGACGTGCTGTTGCAGCCCGGCCATTCCGAAGTGATGCCTTCCGAGGTCGACGTATCGACCCGCCTCACCCGCACGATCCGCCTGAACCTGCCGATCATCTCGTCCGCCATGGATACGGTCAGCGAGGCCCGCATGGCGATCGCCATGGCGCAGGCCGGCGGCCTGGGCGTCATCCACCGCAACCTGACCCCCGAGGAGCAGGCCACGGAGATCCGGGCAGTGAAGAAGTTCGAGAGCGGGATGATCGTCAACCCGCTGACCATCCACCCGGACGCGACACTCGCCGATGCGCTCGCGCTGATGAAGCACAACCACATTTCCGGCGTGCCCGTCGTCGAGCGCGGCGCCAACGGCCGCGCCGGGATGCTGGTCGGAATTCTCACCAACCGCGACGTGCGGTTCGCCACCAACCCGGCCCAGCCCGTTTCCGAGCTGATGACAAAGGACCGTCTCATTACGGTGCGCGAAGGTGTCGGCCAGGACGAGGCCAAGCGGCTCCTGCATCAGTTCCGCATCGAGAAGCTGCTCGTCGTCGACGACCATTTCCGCTGCATCGGCCTGATCACCGTCAAGGACATGGAGAAGCAGGTCACCCACCCGCACGCCTCGAAGGACGAGGCCGGTCGACTGCGTGTCGCGGCGGCCACCACCGTGGGCGACAGCGGCTTTCAGCGCGCCGAAATGCTGATCGATGCTGGCTGCGACGTGATCGTGGTCGATACGGCCCACGGCCACTCGCAGCGCGTCCTCGAGGCGGTCAGCCGCATCAAGAAGCTCTCCAATGCCGTCCAGGTCCTGGCCGGCAACGTCGCCACCGGCGAGGGCACCCGCGCCCTGATCGATGCCGGCGCGGATGCGGTGAAGATCGGCATCGGGCCGGGCTCGATCTGCACCACCCGCATCGTCGCGGGTGTCGGCGTGCCGCAGCTTACCGCCATCATGGACGCCGCAGAGGTCGCCCTCTCGCTCAACGTTCCGGTGATCGCAGACGGCGGAATCAAGTTCTCCGGCGATCTCGCCAAGGCTCTGGCGGCAGGCGCGGAATGCGCGATGGTGGGCTCCCTGCTGGCCGGCACTGACGAGAGCCCCGGCGAGGTATTTCTCTACCAGGGCCGGTCCTACAAGGCCTATCGCGGCATGGGCTCGGTGGGCGCCATGGCGCGGGGATCGGCGGACCGCTACTTCCAGCAGGACATTAAGGACGCGCTGAAGCTCGTGCCCGAGGGAATCGAGGGCCAGGTGCCCTACAAGGGTCCGGTCGGCAGCGTGCTGCACCAGCTTGCCGGCGGCCTGCGCGCCGCCATGGG
>JBMOJG010000230.1:0-5754 GCA_049316925.1 Alsobacter sp.
AGCCGTCGATGCCGCCGAAGCGCTGGTAGATCTGGTCGGTCGCCGGCAGATTGTAGACCAGCATCATCGTGCGGGCGCCCTGGCCGCCGAAATCGAAGCCGAGCGACGGCCCCTGCCAGAACACGCGACGGTCGCCGGCGTTGCGGGTGTAGAGCATGCCCTCGCCATAGCGCAGGCCGCCGACAAAGGCGGCGCCGCCCTCCTGGCCGAGCACATAGCCGTTGGGCTGGCCCCAGCGCTTGGTCGCCTCCTCGATCGTCATGGCGAGGCCGCGCGAGACGTTGCCGAAGAAGCGATGGCCGGAGTTGACGAGTTCGTCGGACGAGAAGGCCTCGGGCCGGGCCCCAGCCCCTCCGGACTGTTGCGCCGCAACTCCTCCGGCGAGGAGCAGGCCTGCCAACAGCACGGCGCCCCGGGTCACGTCACGCCTGCGCAGCATTGTCGTCTCCGTTCGTCCCCGGCCCAGCCGGCGTCAACCGATCCCTAAGCCGCCCGGTGCATGCTTCCGCAGGCGGAGCGATTCGAATGCTACAGTCGAAAGCAAAGATGTCGCTGGCAAGGCGGGGCTTCGTGGCCGGGCTCGCCGCGTGCGTCGGCGCCTCGGCGGTGCGGGCGGCCGACCTCGGCACCACCGACATGATCGTCGCCGACCCGCTGTCGGGGATCGCGATCTTCGGGTTCGACGCGGTGGCCTATTTCGTCGATGGTCGAGCCCGTGCGGGCGACCGCGACCATGAGGCCATCTGGTCGGGCGTTGCCTGGCGGTTCTGTTCCGAGGCAAACCGGGTCGCCTTCCTGCGCAACCCTGAGGTGTTCGCGCCGGCCTTCGGTGGCTACGATGCCGAATCGGTGTCGCGCGGCACGCCGGTCGATTCCGACCCGACTGTCTACCTGATCGAGGATGGCCGGCTGCTGCTGTTTCGTTCGGTGGAGGCGCGGCAGCGCTGGCTGGCGACCGACCTGCGGGCGGCAGCCGACGCCGCATGGCCGGGGATGAGGCGGTTGCTGCAGCCGTGAACGGCTTGGAGACGCGGCCTTAGGGGTGTATCGCCAAAGTCGGAGCGGCGTGCCGATTCGCGGCCGCGTGCCCGGAGGCCTACATGACCGCCATCGTCCTCGAATCCCTCGATCTCGCCGCGCTGCTGTGCAGCCGTGTGTGCCACGACGTGATCAGCCCCGTGGGGGCCATCGTCAATGGGCTGGAGGTTCTGGAGGACGAGAAGGACGAGTCGATGCGCGGCTTTGCGCAGGACCTGATCCGCAAGAGCGCCAAGCAGGCCTCGGCCCGGCTACAGTTCGCCCGGTTGGCCTTCGGGGCGGCCGGTTCGGCAGGGGCGTCGATCGATACCGGTGATGCCGAGCAGGTGGCACGCGGCTTCATCCAGGACGACCGCACGACGCTGACCTGGACGGCGCCGCGGGTGCTGCTGCCCAAGAACCAGGTCAAGCTGCTGCTGAACTTGCTGGTCATCGCCACCACGGCGGTGCCGAGGGGCGGCGTGATCGCCGTCACCCTCGCGGTGGAGGGCGACCAGGGGACCTTCACCATCGTCGCCAAGGGTATCAATGCGCGTATTCCGCCGACCGCGGCGGCTCTGCTGGCCGGCGAGCCCGAGAGCGGTGTCGTCGATGCCCATGGCATCCAGCCCTACTATGCGGGGCTGATCGCACGGGCGGCGCGGATGAAGGTCGGGTTGTCGATCGACGGCGATGCCGTGACGATTGCGGCGACGCCGGACGTGGCCTGAATCCGGCCGCCTGCCGCCAATCCTGAACCGATCCTCAATCTTTGCAGGTGATGAATGGAGAACCGCATCTGGCGGATCGCCATCGGAACCGGCCATGGACGAGGTCTTGCGTGAGTTCGTGACCGAAGCCCTCGACAGTGTCGAGAGCGTCGATCGGGAGCTCGTGCGCCTCGAGCAGGAGCCGACCAACGCGGCGACGCTCGCCAATATCTTCCGCCTTGTCCACACGGTGAAGGGGACGTGCGGCTTCCTTGATCTTCCTCGCCTTGAGGCGCTGTCGCACGCGGCCGAATCGCTGATCGGCCAGTTCCGGGACGGGGCTGCCGTCACCAGCGATGCGGTGACGCTGATCTTGCAGGCGATCGACCGTATCAAGCTGATCCTGCGGCATCTCGAACAGATGCAGACGGAGCCGGACGGCGACGACCGCGACCTGATCGCCGCCCTGAGCAAGCAGCCTGCGACCTTCGCGGCCCCCGTGATCCCGGTGGTCTCCGAAGCGCTCGACACCGAGCCGGAGGCCCAGGCGGATCCGTCGACCGGCGCCAGCTTGGCAATGCCGGCAGGCTCCGGTCAGGGGCAGTCGATCCGTGTCGGGCTGGAGACGCTCGAAAGCCTGATGACAATGGTGTCGGAGCTGGTGCTGACCCGCAACCAGCTGATCGAGATCGCGCGCCGCAACGACCATGCCGATCTCAAGGTGCCGTTGCAGAGGTTGTCCAGCGTCACCGCCGAGCTGCAGGAGCGGGTGATGAAAACCCGCATGCAGCCGATCAGCACCGCCTGGCAGAAGCTGCCGCGGCTGGCGCGCGACCTGTCGGCGGAGCTCGGCAAGGATATCGACCTCATCCTGACGGGCGCCGAGACAGAGCTTGACCGGCAGGTGCTGGAGCTGGTCAAGGACCCGTTCACCCACCTGGTCCGCAACGCCGCCGACCATGGCATCGAGACCCCTGTCGAGCGGCGGATGATCGGCAAGCCGGCACGCGGCACGATCCGCGTCTCGGCCGCACACGAGAGCGGCAGCATCACGATCGAGGTCAGCGACGATGGCCGCGGGCTCGATGTCCGGCGGATCGCCGCGAAGGCGGTCGAGCGCGGCCTCGCCACGGCCGGCGAGCTGGAGCGGCTCACCGACATGCAGATCGCCCGGTTCATCTTCGAGCCGGGGTTCACGACCGCCTCGCGCCTGTCGCACGTGTCGGGCCGCGGCGTCGGCATGGACGTGGTGCGCACCAATATCGAGCTGATCGGCGGCCTCGTCGATGTGCGCTGGACGCCGGGCGAGGGCGCGACCTTCACGCTCAAGATTCCGCTGACGCTGGCGATCGTGTCGGCCCTGATCGTCGAGGCCGGCGGCCAGCGCTTCGCCGTCCCCCAGCCGGCGGTTGTCGAGCTGGTGCAGCCGCGGTCGGGATCCGAGCACCGGCTCGAGCGGATCGCCGGCACCTGGCTGCTGCGGTTGCGCGAGGCGCTGCTGCCGGTCGTGCGCCTGTCGGCGGTGCTGGGCATCGACGCTACGGCCGAACCCGATCCCGACCAGGGCTTCATCGTCGTACTGCGGGTCGGCAAGCGCAGCTTCGGGGTGGTCGTCGACGCCGTGTTCCACACCGAGGAAATCGTCGTGAAGCCGATGTCCGGGCTTCTGAAGCCGTTGCCGATGTTCTCGGGCAACACCATCCTGGGTGACGGCGCCGTTATCCTGATCCTCGATCCGAACGGGCTGCTGGCACAGCTTGGCGAGGTGCCGCCAGCCAAGCGCAGCGCGGGCGAGGTCGCGCCGGTCGCGGTCCGCCAGCCGGAAGAGAAAAGCTCGTTCCTCGTCTTCCGGGCCGGAACCGGCGACCTCAAGGCCCTGCCGCTGTCCGCCGTCACCCGGCTGGAAGAGTTCGATGCCGCCGACTTCGGCCATGTCGGTGGCCGCAGCGTCGCGCAGTACCGCGGCGCCCTCATCCCGCTGGTTCCGGCGGGGCCCGGCATGGTCATTCGCACCGAGGGCATCCAGCCGGTGCTGGTGTTCTGCGAGCAAAATCGCACCGCCGGACTGGTCGTCGACGAGATCGTCGACATTGTCGAGGACCATCTCGACATCCGTGCCACGGGTCAGTCTCCGGGCGTCGTCGGATCGGCAATCATCCACGGCCAGGCGACCGCGATCGTCGATGTCGGGTACTACCTGTCGCTGGCGATCCCCGGCTGGTTCGCCGGGGCGGGCGGCCCCGCACCGCGGCAGGCACGGGTGCGCCGGGTGCTGCTGGTCGATGCCGCGCCGTTCTTCCGCGGACTGCTCGTGCCGGTGCTGAAGGCCGCCGGGTTCGATGTCCTGGCGCTGGCCGAGGTCGAGGCCGCCGTGACGCTGCTGCAGCGCGGCGACGAGCCCATCGACGTGGTGGTGGCGGACGTCGAGGCGCCGGGCCTCAACGGGTTCGATCTCGGCGAGCTGCTGGCCCAGGAGCGACCGCATCTGCGCCTGCCGATCATCGGGCTCGCGTCGCGGCTCAGCCCGGTGGCGATCGAGCGGGCGCGCGATCTCGGATTTTCAGACTTTGTCGCCAAGTTCGACCGCGACGGGCTCGTCGCCGCCATCGAGGAAGCCACCGAACCGCAAGGCCTTGCCGCATGAGCCCTGCCCCGCACGCCCCGCAGTCGGTCTCCGGCCCCACCCGCGACTACGTAACGGTGATCGTCGACGGCCAGCTGTTCGGCCTGCCGATCGCGTCGGTGCACGACGTCTTCATCGCCGACACGGTGACGCCTGTGCCGCTGGCACCGCGCGAGATCGCGGGCCTGCTGAACCTGCGCGGTCGGGTGGTCACCGCGCTGTGCATGCGCTGCCTGCTGCAGCTGCCGCCGCCCGAGACGCTTGCGGGCCGGATGGTCGTCGGAATCGAGCATGACGGCGAGTCGTTCGGGCTTGTCGTCGACGGCGTCGGCGAGGTGCTGACGCTGAAGCATGCCGAGATACAGCCCAACCCGATCAATCTCGACCCGCGCTGGGGACGCTTCTCGAAGGGCATCCACTGGCTCGACACCGGCCTGCTCGTCGTCATCGACATCGATGCGGCGATCGATCCCGCATCCCTGTCGCCGCCGGACCGGTCCGGCAGCTCCCTCCAGTCCCGAAGGATATCGTCATGAAGCATTGCCTCGTGGTCGACGACAGCCCGGTCATCCGCAAGGTGGCCCGCCGCATCCTCGAAGCGCTCAACTTCCAGATCACCGAGGCCGAGAGCGGCCAGCGGGCCCTGGAGATCTGCTCGCGGAACATGCCGGACGGCATCCTGCTCGACGGCTTCATGCCGGAGATGGACGGCTATGACTTCCTGCGCACCCTGCGCAAGGTGCCGAACGGCGTGCACCCCAAGGTGGTGTTCTGCACCACCGAGAACGATGTCGCGCACATCGCCCGCGCCATCCATGCGGGGGCGGACGAGTTCATGATGAAGCCGTTCGACCGCGACATCATGCTCGGAAAGTTGCAGCAGGTGGGGCTCGCCTGACCAACGGCCCGGGTCCCGGGCCGTCTTTTCATCTTCGCCTCGCAGCCTTCGGCCAGGCACAGAAAAGCCCCGCTCAGGCGGGGCTTTTTCGTCCGGTGGTGGTCGTGGCCACCGTCAGGCGGGGATGCGCTCTTCGCCGTCGGTCGGCTCGCGCAGCACGTAGCCGCGGCCCCAGACGGTCTCGATGTAGTTCTTGCCCTGGGACGCGTTGGCGAGCTTCTTGCGCAGCTTGCAGATGAAGACGTCGATGATCTTCAGCTCGGGCTCGTCCATGCCGCCGTAGAGATGGTTGAGGAACATCTCCTTGGTGAGCGTGGTGCCCTTGCGCAGGCTGAGGAGCTCCAGCATCTGGTACTCCTTGCCGGTGAGGTGCACCCGCGAGCCGGCGACCTCGACCGTCTTCTGGTCGAGATTGACGACCAGGTCACCGGTGGTGATGACCGACTGGGCATGGCCCTTGGAGCGGCGCACGATCGCGTGGATGCGGGCCACCAGCTCGTCCTTGT
>JBMOJG010000231.1:0-5747 GCA_049316925.1 Alsobacter sp.
CGCCGGACGGCATCAGGCATCGACGGCAGCACGCTGTTGCGCATCATCGTCTCGTCGGGCAGCCCCTCCGGGGCTAGGACGGACGGCATCGTGGCCTGATGCGCCAGCCCCGGCTCGTCCCGGTGGAAGGAGGCCGACAGCGTGAAGATGGCGCTGCCGTGCTGGATTGCCTTGACCCGGCGCGTGCTGAAGCTGCCGCCGTCGCGCAGCCGCTCGACCTCGTAGATGATCGGCACCGACGGGTCACCCGGCAGCAGGAAATAGGCATGCAACGAGTGCGGCGCGCGTCCTTCGACGGTGCGGCATGCCGCTACGAGGGCCTGGCCGATGACCTGCCCGCCAAACACGCGTTGCCAGCCGACCTGAGGGCTGAGACCGCGGAACAGATTGGTTTCGAGGCGCTCGAGGTCGAGCAAGGCGAGAAGGTCGGCGACAGCGGTCGACATGGCACCTCCACGATGGTCTGCCTGTTTATGCCTCCCGTCGCTCCGGCGCGCCAGTGGGCCCGACTCTGGGGCGCGGCAGCGGACACGCGGGATCCTCCTGCGTCCTGGCACCCGGCCCGGACACCGACCGCGGTGATTGGGAAAATTCCCCTTAACGGTTCTGAAGGCTGACCGTGCCTAGGGTAAGACAAGAGCACTTGCCTGTCGGGAGCCCGCCTTGCCTGCCGCTGTTGCCGAGCCTGCCGATCTGATCGTCTACGGGCTCGGCGCGACCGGCCAGAAGGTTGTCGACCACCTGCTGTCGCAGGACAGGCGGATTGTCGCCATTGCGGACGCGAACAAGGCCGGCCAGAGCTATCGTGGCCTGCCGATCCTGTCGATCGACGACCTCAGCCGGCGCCCGTTGCAGCGGACCGACTGCATTCTGGGACTCCACAACCACTAAGTGGACCTTGCGGCGGTGGACCGCACCCTGCGCCGACTCGGCTTTCGCTCCGTCGTGGGCCTGCCCGGGCTTGGGCGCCATTGCGATGTCACCGGGTTCGAAGCCGGCTATTGGCTGAATTTCGCGTTCCATGCGGCGGACCATGCCGCGGAGCTTGCCGCCGTTCGGGCCCTGCTGGCCGACGAGACGAGCAGGATGGTGCTGGATTCGATCGTCCAGTTCAGGCGCAGCGGTGACGTGGCCGAGTGTCCTGTCCCCAGCATCGCCGACGAGTATGTCCCCGCCGATCTGCCCCGCTACCGGGCCCCCGTCCGACTCGTCGACTGCGGCGCCTATGACGGCGCGGCCATCAGGAAGTTCCTCGATGCCGGATATCACCTCTGCGGCCTGATCGCGTTTGAGCCGGACCCGAAGAACCATGCGGCGCTGGTCGCCGGTCTGGGGCCGGTCGAGTCTGCGATCGTTTTGCCCATGGCCGTGTGGTCGTCCAACACGCAGCTGCGCTTCTCGTCGTCCGGATCGATGGCCAGCGCGCTGAGCCAGTCGGGCGATATCGTCATTCCGTGCGGCCGCTTCGACGACCTCGCCCGCGGCTTCGCACCGACCGTGATCAAAATGGACGTGGAGGGCGCCGAGATCGAGGCGCTCAAGGGCATGGAACGGACGATCCGCAACCACCGGCCCGACCTGTGCCTGTCGGTCTACCACACGCCACAGCACCTCTATGAGATTCCCCTGCTGGTAGCCTCCTGGGACCTCGGTTACGCGTTCCATCTGCGCGTCCATGAACACAACACCTTTGGCACCGTGCTGTATGCACGCCAGCCTGCCGCGGCCAGCGGGCACTGATCGACAGGGGACGGACCCTGCGGTCATTGGACACGGGCCTCCCTTGTCCGGGATGGCCTGAAGACCGGCGCGACCTGCACGTCAGTGGAGCCGTCCAAGACATCCGGACATCCGAGCCACGCAACCCGAAAAAGGGCCCGATTGCAGGGCAGGTCGCAAAGGCCTATGGGGGATCCACGGGGCTGGATACGGAGAGCATCGATGGCGCAGAACGATCGATGCGATGTCGTGATCGCCGGTGGCGGCGTGGCTGGCCTCGGCCTCGCGCTGGCGCTGCGGACGGCGCTGGGCGGCAGCCTGTCGGTCACGCTGTGCGATCCGGCATTGGCTTCTTCCGGCCGGCGCGATGGTCGCGCCTTTGCGTTCGCGGCCGGGCCGCGACGGATGCTGGAGGCGCTCGGGGCCTGGGTCGACGTCGCGCCGCACGCACAGCCGATCCTTGACATGATCGTCACCGACAGCCGGGTCGCCGACCCGGTGCGGCCGGTGTTTCTGACCTTCGCCGGCGAGGTCGAGCCCGGCGAGCCTTTCGCCCACATGGTTGAACACGCCGACCTGCTGTCCGCCCTGGAGGCGCGCTGCCGCGCCACGGGGGTGGTCCTGCGCGCCGAGGCGGTGGCATCGGCCGTGCCACAGGGCGGTTTCACCCGCGTGACCCTGGCGGGCGGGGCAGTGATCGACGCGTCGCTGGCCGTCGCCTGCGACGGTGCCCGCTCGCCGCTGCGCGAGGCGGCCGGGATCGGCACGGTCGGCTGGGCCTATCGCCAGTCCGGCATCGTCGCGACCATCGGCCACGAACGCCCGCACGAAGGTCGCGCCGAGGAGCATTTCCTGCCGTCCGGGCCTTTCGCCATCCTGCCAATGACGGGTCTGCGCTCGTCGATCGTCTGGACCGAGCGCAGCGACGCGGTCGAGGCGCTGCTGGGACTGGATGATGAGGACCTCCTCGACGAGATCGAGCGCCGCTTCGGGCTGCACCGCGGGCGGCTGTCGCTGCTCGGGCGGCCGCGCGCCTACCCGCTGTCCTTTGCGATCGCCCGCAGGTTCGCCGGCGACCGGCTGGCGCTGGTCGGCGACGCCGCCCATGTGATCCACCCCATTGCCGGCCAGGGCCTCAACATGGGCCTTCGCGATGCCGCGGCGCTCGCAGAGGCGATCTGCGACGCCGCTGCACTCGGTCTCGATCCCGGCGGCCCGACGGTGCTCGAGGCCTACACGAAGGCACGCCGCTTCGACACGGTGATGATGGGGGCGGTCACGGATGGGCTGAACCGGCTGTTTGCCACGGATTCGACCCCGGCCCGGATGCTCCGGGACCTTGGCCTCGGCGTAGTCGATCGCCTGCCGGCTCTCAAGAGCCGGCTGATCCGTGAGGCAGCTGCCCTCTCCGGCGGCATGCCGCGTCTGCTGCGCGGTGAAATGCTTTAGGGCGTCCGCTCGTCGAGCTTGCGCGCCTCGTCCGGCAGCATGATCGGGATGCCGTCGCGGATCGGGTAGGCCAGCCGGGCGGAGCGGCTGACCAGCTCCTGGCGGGCGGCATCATACTCCAGCGACCCGCGGGTCAGCGGGCACACCAGCAGCTCCAGCAGCCGCGGGTCGATGCGGGTGACCGGGGCGTCGCGACGGTCGTCGGGCATGGCGGGCTCCACGCTCACTGCAGGGGGGCGTCCGAGCCGTCCTGGCCGCGGGCGAGATCCATTTCGGTGATGGCAACCAGGATCTCGGCCCGCGTCTTGAGGTCGGGCGCCTCCAGCAGCGCCTGTTTCTCGCGGGTCTCGAACGGGCTCATCATGCACAGCGCATTGACCAAAGCCTCGCTCGGCGCGGCGTTGATGCCCTTCCAGTCGATGGCGAGGTCATTGGCCTCGACAAACGCCTTGAGGGTCCGGATCACCGCATCCCGGTCCACCAGATCCTCGCCCGCGCGCGGCTCGAAATCCGTCGTGAACGGCGAGAAATCGACGCTGCACTGGCGATAGGGCGTCGTCACCAACAGTTCCTCGACGACCCGGAACCGCGCCACGCCCGTGAGTGTCAGCACGTAGCGGTTGTCGCCGGACTCGGCCAACTGGGTGATGCGGCCGGCACAGCCTACGGCGTGCAGCGGCGGCACCTTGGGCATCATATCGCTCACCACGTCGGGCTGCACCATGGCGATCAGACGCGCGCCGCTTTTCAGGGCATCGTCGATCATTGCCATGTAGCGGGGCTCGAAGATGTTCAGCGGCATGTCGCCGCGCGGCAGCAGCAGCGCGCCGGAGAGCGGGAACACCGGCAGAACCGAGGGGAGGTCGGAGGGCCCCCTGTAGACGGCGTTCATCCCCATCGGCGTTCTCCAGTGTGGGGCCCGGGTCAGCGGAACAGCACGGTCGACAGCTTGCGGCGGCCGGCGATCGTCATCTCGTCCATCGGCCCCCAGGCCTCGAAAAAAGTCACGAGCTGCCGGCGCGCGCCATCGTCGTTCCAGGCCCGGTCGCGCTTGATGATCTCCACCAGGTGGTCCACCGCAGCCTCGCGATCATTGCCTGCGGCGAGGCCGAGCGCCAGGTCGAAGCGCGCCTGATGGTTGGCCGGATCGGCCTCGACGGTGCGCTGCAGCTCGGCCAGGTCGCCCAGCGCCGCGGCCTGTTCGGCCAGCTCCAGCGCCGCGCGCGCGCCGGCCACGGCCGGATCGGCCTCCTTGCCGGCCGGCACCATGCCGAGGAAGCGCTTCGCGCCCTCCAGATCGCCGCCATCGACGCACAACCGCGCCATGGCAGCAAGCGCCGGCAGATTGTCCGGCTCCTCGGCGAGGATCGCGGCATAAAGCTGCGCAGCGGCCTGGACCTCGCCGGCCGCCGCCAGCGCCTCGGCCTCGATCAGCGCCTCTGCAATCCCGCCGCCCTCTTCGGGCCCCAGCAGCCTGGCGATGAACTCCTTGACCTGGCTCTCCGGCACGGCGCCCATGAAGCCATCGACCGGCTTGCCGCCCTGGAAGGCGATCACGGCCGGGATCGACTGGATCCCAAGCTGCCCGGCAATCGCGGGATGCTCGTCGATGTTCATCTTGACGAGCTTCACCTTGCCGGCCGCCGCACGGACCGCCTTTTCGATGACCGGGGTCAGCTGCTTGCACGGGCCGCACCAGGGTGCCCAGAAATCGACCAGCACGGGCCGGTTCATGGATTCGGCAATCACGTCCTGACGAAAGCCGGCGGTGGTCGTATCGGCCACAAGGGGATCGGCCCCGGCCGGGCCCGTCTTGATCGCTTCGAAAGCCATGTCGTTCTCCAGTGCCGGCATGCACGCGGCGGCCGGGGCAGTGTCCCGGGCCCGGCCCGCCATTCGTCTACAAGATGGTGGAGCCATGCCCAAAGGACAATCTGCGGCCGCTCATTCGGGATCCGCCGTGTGCAACGGGACCACGACGGGATCATGACCGGTGTCGCGCAGGAAGCGCAGCAGGTCGCCCCGGGCAAGACCGGTCGTCATGGTGTTGACCAGCGGGTGGACGTTGATGCGGTCATGATCCATCAGCCTGGCATCAAGCACCACCGTGACGCGACCGGCCGTGTCGTTCACCGCTGCGAGCGGTGTGACCGACCCGGGTTCGACGCCCAGAACCTCCCGCAAAGCGTCCGCCGAGCCGAAAGAGACCCTGCCGGACGCCCCGATGAGCCCGTGCAGCGCCTTGAGGTCGATGCGCGTATCCTCGACAGCCGACACCAGGAAGAGCCGGCTCTTCTTGTCCTTGAGGAACAGGTTCTTGACATGCGCGCCCGGCAGTTCACCGCGCAGCCGCTTGGATTCCTCGACCGTGAACACGGCAACATGCGACACGGTCTCATGCCCGATTCCCAGCGCGGCGAGGCGGGCGAACAGATCGTCCGGCGAGGCATGCATGGCGGCAATCCTTCGGGTCTGGCAATGGCGCCGGGGCGTCGTAGCGAAGGCCCGGCCCGCCTGCAAGCGCCGCCGGAAGACCGACACATGCCTGTTGCACATGCCTGTTGCATCGGCTCGGGAGT
>JBMOJG010000232.1:0-5726 GCA_049316925.1 Alsobacter sp.
CCGTGCTGATGGCGGTGATCGCCGGGGTGATGCTGTCTTGCCTCGTGGTCTTCCTCGCCGCGGATCGGATCGCCGGCTGGCTCGGTGTCACCGGCAATGTGGTGCTCACCCGGCTGCTCGGCGTCATCCTGGCCGCGCTCGCCGTGCAGTTCGTCGCCGATGGCGTGCGCGCCATGGTGGCCAGCTGATCTACAGCGTCCGGATCAAGGCCTCGATCAACCGGCTTCGCGGCGCCAGCGACGATACCAGCGCATGCTCCTGCAGGGTGTGCGCACCATCGCCATCAATGCCGAGGCCGTCGAGCGTGGGAACGCCCAAAGCCGCGGTGAAGTTGCCATCGCTGCCGCCGCCGGTCAGTGGCACATCCTGCAGGTCGATGCCGAGCGGCGCCGCCAGGGCACGGGCCGTCTCGAACAGGGCGGCCACCGTGGGTGTCTTGGCGTAAGGTGGCCGGTTCATGCCGCCGGTGACGGTCATCCGCACGTCCGGACCAACGGGCTGCAAGCTGCAGATGCGGGCGCACAGGTCCTCACCGTCCTCCAGCGTGGCAACGCGCAGGTCGACGGCGAACCGCGCGTGCTGCGGGATGACATTCGCGGCGGTCCCGCCCGAAACCTGGCCGACCGTCGTTGTTATCTGACGGGCATAGTCAGTCATCGCCTCGATGGCGAGGATCTGATGTGCTGCCTCGCGGATGGCGCTGCGGCCATCGGGATGGCGTGAGCCCGCATGGGACGGGCGCCCCTCGATGTGAACATCGAAGCGCGCGACTCCCTTGCGTCCGGTCACCACCTTGCCACCGTCGCGCGCCGGCTCGGTCACCAGCACATGCGAGGCCGTGAGAGCCTTCGCCTCGATGATGTCGCGGCTGGTCGGCGAGCCGATCTCCTCGTCGGGGGTGAACAGGAAGGTGATGGGGCGTTTCAGCGCATTCGCGGCAACCGCGCGCCGCACTGCGGCAAGGGCAAGGAAGGCGCCCCCCTTCATGTCGTAGATGCCGGGGCCGTAGAAGCGGTCGCCCTCGATGCGCATGGGCAGGTCAGCGGCCAACGTCCCCAGCGGGTGCACCGTATCGACATGCGACAGCAGCAGCAGGCCCGGGCTCCCCGTCCGTGGCCCGGCGCTGAGCTCGAGCGTGTCGCCGAGTCCATTGCGTCCGGCGTGGCGCTGCACGCCGATCGGCAGGCCCGCCACCGCCGCCGCGACGGCGTCGATCATGCGGTTGACGCCGGGCGTGTCCGAGGTCGGGCTCTCGATCCCGACCCAACCGCGCAGTTCGACCAGCATCGCGTCAACGTCCAGTCCACTCATGTCCAGTCCTTGCGTCGGGGCCCCTCGCCCCCGAAGTTCAGCATAGGCATGCTGTCCGGCGCCCGGAAGCGCGAAGGCCGCGGATCAGCTGCCTGCCTCCGGCACGACGAGGCGCCGGTAAAGATGCCAGGTCGTATGCCCGAGCACCGGCAGGACGACGAAAAGGCCGGCGAAAAACGGTGCCGACGCGGCTATCAGCAGCACCACGATGATGGCGGCCCAGCCGATCATCGGAACGGGGTTCGTGGTCACCGCGCGCACGCTGGTGATCATGGCGGTGACGAAATCGACATCGCGGTCCAGCAGCAGCGGGAACGACACGACGGTGAGCGAAAACAGCACCAGGGACAGCACCGCGCCGACGACATGCCCGATCAGCAGGAAAGTCCACCCCTCCGGCGTCGTCAGCAGCGTCGTGAGAAAATCCCTCATCGCGAAGGACTGAAAGCCGAAGAACAGCGCCAGCAGCAGCCGCACCTGGTACATCCAGAGCATGAAGACGAAGACCGTGACGAAGGCCATCCAGCCGAGCTCGCGCCGGCTCTGCGCCACGACGGCTCCGAGAACCACAGTCCAGCCGAGCGGCTCACCGGTCTCCCGCCGCCGCGAGACCTCGTAGAGCCCCACGGCGACAAAGGGGCCAATGAGGGCGAATCCGGCGGCCAGCGGATAGGCCAGGTAGAGCATCCCCCAGGACGCGGCGGCCAGCAGCAGCACCATGCCGCCAACCGCATAGATGCCGCCGAAGAACAGCCCGTATTGCGGCGCCGCCTGGAAGTCGCGCAGCCCTGCTGCCACCGAGTCGGCAATGTCGGACGCGCTGATCCGGCGCAGCTGTGGATCGCGGCGGCGAACCGGTGCGGCGACCGGCGTGACGGCCGCGACCTCGACACCCTTTGTCTCCGCCATCGCGCGTCTCCCCACACCCGCATGCCTCATGCGGCAGGATGCCATAGCAGCACTCTGGCACAAGCGACGGCGCGGGATCAGACGAACCGCGCCACGCCGTCAGCACCCCACGCGCGACAACCGGACCTAGAACGGGATGTCGTCGTCGAGATCGCTGCCGCGGCCGCCGCCGGCCGGCGCGGGCTTGCGGTCCATCGGCGAGGCGCGGCCGAAATCGCCGCCGCGACCGCCGGAGCTGCCGCCACCCGCATAGGATCCGCCGCCACCGCCCGCATAGGACCCGCCGTCATCCTCCATCGCGCCCGCGGCCTGGCCGCGGCCGCCCAGCAGGGTCATCTCACCGCGATAGCGTTGCAGGACGATTTCGGTCGAATAGCGCTCGGCGCCGTCCTTGTCGGTGTATTTGCGGGTCTGGAGCTGACCCTCGATGTACACTGTCGAGCCCTTCTTCAGGTACTGCTCGGCGACCTTGGCGAGGTTCTCGTTGAAGATCACCACATTGTGCCACTCGGTGCGCTCCTTGCGCTCGCCCGAGCCCTTGTCCCGCCAGGTCTCCGTGGTGGCGAGACGCAGGTTGACCACCGGCTCACCGGAATTCAGCCGGCGGACCTCGGGATCGCGGCCGAGATTGCCGACGAGAATGACCTTGTTGACGCTGCCCGACATGGCGCACTCCTCATGGGTTTGTTGGCCGTGACCTTATCGCAAGGCGCCCGGGCGGGCCTCCACCGGCGGCTGCCGCGCCCAGTTATCCACATCACCCGCAATTTTGTTCCTGTTGTGTTCCTATCAGGAGCGGACTACAAGGGCAAGTGACGCTTTGCCCTGTTGCCGCGCGGATAGCCGCACTAGGTAATGGGGCTCCGCACCATCACCGGACGCCGCCGGCCCGGCCGGCATGACGCATCGACCGCGCAGGGGCCGCCATGGCATCGATCGACGATCTCTTCGACCGGGCTCCCCGGTCCGGCGGGCGGGATTCGCGCGTCATCGCCATCCGTGGCGCCCGCGAGCACAATCTGAAGAATGTCGACCTGACGATCCCGCGCGACCATCTCGTGGTGTTCACCGGCCTGTCCGGCTCGGGCAAGTCGTCGCTGGCGTTCGACACGATCTATGCGGAGGGGCAGCGCCGCTACGTCGAGAGCCTGTCGGCCTATGCGCGGCAGTTCCTCGAGATGATGCAGAAGCCGGACGTCGACCAGATCGACGGGCTGTCGCCGGCCATCTCGATCGAGCAGAAGACGACGTCGAAGAACCCGCGCTCCACCGTCGGCACGGTGACGGAGATCTACGACTATATGCGCCTCTTGTGGGCGCGGGTGGGCATCCCCTATTCGCCCGCCACCGGATTGCCGATCGAAAGCCAGACCGTGTCGCAGATGGTCGACCGGGTGCTGGCGCTGCCGGAGAAGACGCGGCTGTTCCTGCTGGCACCCGTCGTGCGTGGCCGCAAGGGCGAGTACCGCAAGGAGCTCGCCGACTATCTCAAGCGCGGCTTCCAGCGTGTGAAGATCGACGGCGCCTTCCACGAGATCGGCGATGCGCCGGCCCTCGACAAAAAGCTGAAGCACGACATCGACATCGTCGTCGACCGCATCGTCGTGCGGCCCGACATCGCGTCGCGGCTGGCGGAAAGCTTCGAGACGGCGCTGGAACTGGCCGACGGCATCGCCGTGATCGAATTCGCCGACGAGACCGACGCCAAGGGCGCGCCGAAGCGGCTGATGGTGTCGCAGCGTTTCGCCTGTCCGGTCTCGGGGTTCACGATTCCGGAGATCGAGCCGCGGCTGTTCTCGTTCAACAACCCGTTCGGTGCCTGCCCGTCCTGCGACGGGCTCGGCCACGAGATGGCGATTGACCCGATGCTGGTGGTGCCGGACGAGACGCTCACCTTGCGGGGCGGCGCAGTGGCGCCCTGGGCGCGGTCGACATCGCCCTATTACGGTCAGACGCTGGCTGCCCTCGGCCAGCATTTCGGCTTCAAGCTGACGGTGGCGTGGCGCGACCTGCCAGCCAAGGCCCGCGACGCGATCCTGTATGGCACCGGCAGCGAGGCCGTGCGCTTCGCCTATGAGGACGGCCTGCGCTCCTACGAGGTCAACAAGCCGTTCGAGGGCGTTGTCCGCAACCTGGAGCGGCGCTGGAAGGAGACCGACAGCGACTGGGCGCGCGAGGAGATCGGCCGGTTCATGTCCGAAACACCCTGCGCGGCCTGCGCCGGCGACCGGCTGAAGCCGGAGGCGCTTGCCGTCAAGGTGGCGATGCAGACCATCTCTGCGGTGGCGCGGCTGTCGGTCCGCGACGCGCACGCGTGGTTCGGCGCGCTTCCGCAGGACCTGACCGCCAAGCAGATGGAGATCGCCGGCCGGATCCTGAAGGAGATCCGGGACCGCCTCTCGTTCCTGCTCGATGTCGGGCTCGATTACCTCACTCTGGCGCGGGCGTCGGGCACCCTGTCGGGCGGCGAGAGCCAGCGCATTCGCCTCGCCTCGCAGATCGGCTCTGGCCTCACGGGCGTGCTGTATGTGCTCGACGAGCCGTCGATCGGCCTGCACCAGCGCGACAATGAGCGGCTGCTGCTGACGCTGAAGCGCCTGCGTGACATCGGCAACAGCGTGATCGTCGTCGAGCACGACGAGGATGCGATCCTGCAGGCCGATTGGGTGGTGGATGTGGGTCCCGGCGCCGGCATCCATGGCGGGCGCATCGTCTCCCAGGGCACGCCGGCGCACGTCATGGCCGACAAGGCGTCGCTGACGGGCCGCTACCTCACCGGCGAGCTCTCGGTGCCGGTGCCGCCGAAGCGCCGCAAGCCACAGAAGGGTCGCATGCTGCGCATCACCGGGGCGCGGGGCAACAATTTGAAGAATGTCACGGCGGAGCTGCCGCTGGGGACCTTCACCTGCATCACCGGGGTTTCGGGCGGCGGCAAGTCGACGCTGGTGATCGACACGCTCTACAAGGCGGTGGCGCGTCGCCTCAACGGGGCGCTGGAGCATCCGGCACCCTTCGACACGATCGAGGGGTTGGAGCATCTCGACAAGGTCATCGACATCGACCAGTCGCCGATCGGCCGGACACCGCGATCCAATCCGGCAACCTATACGGGAGCGTTCACGCCGATCCGCGAATGGTTCGCGGGCCTGCCCGAGGCCAAGGCGCGCGGCTACATGCCCGGCCGCTTCTCCTTCAACGTCAAGGGCGGCCGCTGCGAATCCTGCCAGGGCGACGGCGTCATCAAGATCGAGATGCACTTCCTGCCGGACGTCTACGTCACCTGCGACGTCTGCAAGGGCAAGCGCTACGACCGCGAGACGCTGGAGGTGAAGTACCGCGAGAAATCGATCGCCGACGTGCTCGACATGACGGTCGAGGAGGCGGGCGACCTGTTCAAGGCGGTGCCGTCGATCCGCGAGAAGATGGAGACGCTGGCCCGCGTCGGGCTCGACTATGTGAAGGTCGGCCAGCAGGCGACGACGCTGTCGGGCGGCGAGGCGCAGCGC
>JBMOJG010000233.1:0-5670 GCA_049316925.1 Alsobacter sp.
AGCGTGTAGTTGTCGACAAAGTCGCCCACGACCTTCACGCCGGCGGCATCGACGGCGCCGCCGAGGAAGCCGCGCAACACGTTGAAGTGGCCACGCGCAACGCCAGGTTCGAGGTGCATACGGGGCTCGATCACCGCCTCGCCACGGCCCTGCGCCGCCAGACCCTCCGAGACCGCGTCGAGAATCTCGTCGTCGGTGATCGCCAGGGCCTCGATGTCGAGCCGGTTGAGGTAGTCGATATAGATTGGCGGGTGCTCGGCCTGGCTCATCGGGGATCTCGCTGGGTCTGGGTGACGTGAACCGAACACAGTCGCAGGCAGCCGTCCAGCAGACGTAATGGATCCTAGAGGCCGAGATAGGCCTGGCGGACCCTGTCGTCGGCCAGCAGCTCCGCCCCGCTTCCCGACAGGGTGACGCGGCCGTTCTCGAGCACATAGGCCTGCGCCGCCAGCCGCAGCGAGACGGCGACATTCTGCTCCACCAGCACGCAGGTCAGCCCCTCGCGATTGAGTGACGCGATGGTCGCCAGCACCTGCTGCACCACGGCCGGGGCCAGGCCGAGCGAGGGCTCGTCGAACATCACGAGCTCGGGCTCTCCCATCAGGCACCGGCCGATCGCCAGCATCTGCTGCTCGCCGCCCGACAGCGTGCCAGCCGCCTGGCCATGGCGTTCCGCCAGCCGGGGAAACAGCGCCAGCACCCGCTCGAGGTTGCGCGCGCGGTGTGCCCTGGCGCGGGGCACCACGCTGCCCATCATCAGGTTCTCGCGCACGCTCAGCGTCGGGAACACCTGCCGGCCCTCCGCCACCTGGCCGATGCCGAGGTTGCAGACCACATGGCTTGGCAGCCCGGCGATATCGCGACCGTTCCACAGGATGCGGCCGCGGGCGGGGCTCAGCATGCCGGCGATGCAGCGGATCAGCGAGGTCTTGCCGGCGCCATTCGATCCGACGATGGCGACAATGGCGCCGGTCGGGACATCGAGCGACACGCTGTCCAGCGCCTGGGCATCGCCATAGGAGAGGTCCAGTCCCTTGACGGCGAGCATCAGACCGAGGACTCCGTGCCGAGATAGGATTCGATCACCCGGGGATCGCGCGTCACCTCCTGCGGCGTTCCCAGCGCGATGGTGGCGCCGTGGTGCAGCACGTGGATACGCCCGGCCAACGCCATCACGGCCCGCATCACATGTTCGATCAGCAGGATCGTGACCCCCTGTTCGCGGTTGAGACTGCGCAGGATCGCCACCATCCGGTCGGTTTCGGTGGGCCGCAGCCCGGCCATCACCTCGTCCAGCAGAACGAGCCGCGGCGCCGTCGCCAAAGCCCGCGCCACCTCCAGGCATTTGCGGTCGGGCAGGGTCAGGGCACTCGCCTTCTGGTTGCGACGCTCCCAGAGGCCCAGCAGCCGCAGCGTATCGCCGGCGACGGCCCGTGCGCCTGCGAGGTCCGGTGCCCGCAGCAGCGCGCCGATCAGCACGTTCTCGAACACGGTGAGGGCCGGGAAGGGCCTGACGATCTGGAAGGTGCGGGCGATGCCGGCCTGGCACACCGCTTCCGGCGTCTGCCCGTCGATCCGCTGGCCGTCAAAGCTGACGCTGCCTGTATCGGGCCGGTAGACGCCGGCGATGATGTTGAGCAGCGTGGTCTTGCCTGCCCCGTTCGGGCCGATCACCGCAAAGATCTCGCCTTGCTGCACGTCCAGCGATACATCGGCCACGGCGACGAGGCCGCGGAAGCGTTTGGTCACGCCCACAACCTGAAGGAGTGCGCTCATGCCTCCTCCTCGGCAATCCCGAGCCGCTTCTTCAGGGCCGGCCACAGCCCGTTGGGTGCCAGCGTGACGATCGCCATCAGGCAGGCGCCATAGAACACCGCCTTGGCACCCGGCGCGTTGATGCCGGCCTTCTCGGTCAGCGCAATCAATCCCTCGCCCAGCGGCGTCAGGATGAAGGCGCCGAGAATCGGCCCGAACAGCGTGCCCAGCCCGCCGACGATCGGCCCGAGGATCATCTCGATCGAGCGCGAGATGTCGAAGGTCTGCCCGGGAAACAGGTTGTTGTAATAGAAGGCGTAGAACACCCCGCCGATGCTGGTCAGCGCCGCCGAGATGGTGACCGCGGCCATGCGGGCGCGAAACACGTCGATGCCCAGCGCCCGCGCCGCTTCCGCATCCTCGCGCACGGCGAGCCAGCGATAGCCGAGCGGCGAGTGCCGCAGGATCGCGCACAGCAGGAAGGCACCCGACGCCAGCCCCAGCGCCAGATAATAGAAGAGCAGCGGCCCGCCGCGCAGGTTCCACCACGCGCCGGACGCCTCGGCCGATACCGGCAGGAACAGGCCTGCCGCGCCGCCGGTCCAGGCCAGATGGTCGAACGCGATGCGGGTGACCTCGGCGAATGCGATGGTCAGAAGCGCAAAATAAACGCCCTCGATGCGGAAGCGGAAGCCGAGCCAGCCGATCGCACCGCCCACAGCCACCGCCGCGGCCATGGCCACCGGCAGCCCGGCCAGCGGTCCGATCCCCAGCCGCACGAACAGGCCGGCGGTGATGTAGGCGCCCAGCCCGACATAGAGCGCATGGCCGAGCGACAGCAGCCCGGCAAAGCCCATCATGACGTTCCAGGCCTGGCCCACATAGGCGAACCACAGGACGAGGATCAGGACCGAAACGAGGTATCGATCGAGCACCAGCGGCGCGGCAATCAGTGCGCCGAGCAATAGCGCGAGCAGGACGAGGGCACGCCGGGGCGTCGCCGCGATCAGACGGGCGATCATGCCGGGCGCCTCCCCAGCAGGCCCTGGGGTCTCAGCGCCAGCACCAGCACGAGAAGCGCGAACGACACCATGCTTTTCATCGACGGCGTGACGACGAGGCTGGCCATGGCCTCGGCGACGCCGATCAGCACGCCCGCCACAAGGGCTCCGGCCATGGACCCAAGGCCACCGACGATGACGATGGTGAAGGCCAGCAGCGTGAACGCCGGCGCCAGCATCGGCGTCGCGTCGGTCAGTGCCACCATCATCGCCCCGGCGGCCCCCACACAGGCGAGGCCCAACCCGAAGGTCAGCGCATAGAGCCGCTTCACGTCGAGGCCTACCACGGCCGCGCCGATCAGGTTGTCGGCGCAGGCGCGGATGGCCGTGCCGGTCAGCGTCAGCCGGAAAAAGGCGAACAGCGCCGCACACACGGCCAGCGACGCGGCTGCCGCATAGACCCGAACGGTATCGACGATGATCGGCGCGGTGAGGCCGGTCGGCACGAACCAGCTGTCGAACGAGTAGGGCAGGTTGACGTGCCGGGCGTCGGGCCCGAACACCATCAGCATGCCGTTGACCATGATGATGGCGAGGCCGACGAGGAGGATGAACTGCTCATGCTCAGGCCGCCGGATGAACGGGTTGATCACCGCGCGCTGAAGCCCGTAGCCGACGATGAAGAACAGCCCGGCAATCGGCAGCATGGCCACAAACGGGTCGATCTTCAGCACCGTGAACAGCACGAAGGCGGCGTACATGCCGAGCACCGCGAACTCGCCATGGGCGAAGTTCACCACCCGGACGACGCCGAAGATCACCGACAGGCCAAGCGCCATCAGCCCGTAGACGAGGCCTGCGAGGACGCCCTGGACGAGCACTTCGAGGACAAGGGATGGTTGCATGGCGACCAGGCAGGCTCTGCGGACCCGCGGGGTGATGCGATGCTTTCACCGCGAAGGCAAGCCGGCCGCCGCGTGGTCGCCACAGTCGCAACGACAGGATAGAACCGTCACTCTGACCGCCGGAGATCCGCCATGCGCCGCGCCGCGATCGTTACCGCCCTCGTCCTTGCCGTCGCATCGTCTGTCGCGATGGTCGGCCCGGCCGCAGCGCAAGCCCTCGGCGCGCCGGCGATGACCACGCCGGCCGAGGCCCGCCCGGCTGCGGCCGCGAAGCCCAAACCTGCTGCCCGTGCCGCGAAGCCGACCCCGAAGGTGCAGAAGACCGCGGCCGGTAAGCCCGCTGCCAAGCCGGCCGACGGTCGGAAGTGGGAAGACCTGCCGATGCCAAAGCCGAAGAACAAGCCCGAGGATTTCGAGTGGCCCAGCGGCTCCGGCGGCGTCCGTCCGACAGTGGGCTCGGGCGGCGGCGGCATGGCGATCGGCTTCTGAGCGGAGGAAGCGGCGTCAACGACCGCGGAAAACCGGGTCCCGCTTCTCTCGGAACGCTGCCTGCCCTTCGCGATAGTCCTCGCTGTCGAAACAGGCGGCCACAAGCGCGTCAACTGCCGCCGTGTCCTGCTCGGCTTCCGCCCGTGCCAACTCCTTCAGCCCGCGCTTCATCGCCCGCAGGGTGAGGGGGGCGTTGGCGGCAATGGCCGCCAGATAGGCCGCCAGCCGCGCCTCGAACTGGTCGGCCGGCCAAACCTGGTTGACGAGCCCCATGCCGGTTGCCTCGTCACCGGGTATGATTCTGGCCGACAGCACCACATCGGCTGCCACCGTGGGGCCGAGGCGCCGGACGAGCAGCCGCAGCCCGTCGAACCCGTACCCGAGCCCGAGCCGCGCCGCCGGCAGGCGAAACCTGGCACCGGCCGCGGCAAACCGCAGGTCACACGCCATGGCCAGCGCCAGCCCGCCGCCGAAGCAGATCCCGCGGATCGCCGCCACGGTCGGCTTGTCGGCATTCAGCACCGCGGCGCTGCCCGCTGCGACGGCCGCGTCATAGGCGATGATGGCCTCTTCGCCGGTGCGGGCGGAGCCGAACTGGGAGATGTCGGCCCCGGCACAGAATGCCCGGTCGCCGGTCCCGGTGAGCACCAGCACCCGTATATCGGGGTCGTCGACGGCCCGTGCGACAGCGTCGGGAAGGGCGTGCCACATGGCCAGCGTCATCGCATTCAGCCGGTCCGGCTGGTCGAGCGTCAGCGTGGCGATTCCGCCCGCTGCCGCATAGGTGATCCGTCCTTCGCCCATGGCCTCCGCCGCTTCGCCTGATCCGCCGGAAAGGCGGCAATCTTTACGCATCGTTAACCATAAAAGCCTGAGATCGGCGAACAGGAGATTCACCGTGACCGCCGCACTCGCTGCCGCCCCGCGCCCCGCCTTCCGCTTCCGTGGCCGCTCCTTTCTGGCGCTGTCCCTGGCCCCGACGCTGCCGCTCGATGGCTGGCTGGCCGAGCTCGATGCTTGGTCGGCGCGATCACCAGGGTTCTTCAGCAACCGGCCTGTGATCCTGGATTGCTCCACGACACTGCTCGACAAGCCCACGCTGTCGGCACTCGTCAGCGAGTTGGCAGCCCGCGCCATTCGAATCATGGCGGTAGAGGGGCTCGAGGCCGGCAGCCTTCCGGTCGGCGTGCCACCCGCCATTGCGGGCGGCCGCGACGCGTCGTCAGCCGAAATTGCCCGGCGCAGCGAAAGCCGCGCCCCTGTCCGTGGCGCGGCCCTTTATGTCGAGGAACCTGTGCGCTCGGGTCAGTCGATCCTGCATCCGGCAGGCGACGTCGTCGTGCTCGGATCGGTCGCCTCGGGCGCCGAAATCGTCGCGGGCGGCTCCATCCATGTCTATGGGGCGCTGCGCGGACGGGCAATCGCCGGCGTTGCCGGGGAGCCGGGCGCCCGCATCCTGTGCCGTCGCTTCCAGGCCGAGCTCCTGGCCATCGACGGGCTCTACAAGGCTGCCGACGACA
>JBMOJG010000234.1:0-5663 GCA_049316925.1 Alsobacter sp.
ATTGCTGGAAGATATCGGTCCGCGCCACGTAAAGCGGAATGTCGTCCTCGTCCGCGGGCGCGGTGGCGACGGCCGCCACCGGCTTGCCGCCCTGGGCGGATTCCATGGTGTTGTCTCCGAGGAGGGTTGGGGGAAAGTCCGGCGCTCCCCGCACGCCGGACCCGCAGTCGTCGAGGGCCTTAGTGGCCGCCGCCCAGCGTGTGGACGTAGACGGCCAGCGCCTTGATGGTGGCCGGGTCGAGACGCCCGACCCACGCCGGCATGACGCCGCCGCGGCCGTTCATGATCGTCTCCTCGATCGTCTTCTGGTCGCCACCATAGAGCCAGATATTGCTCGTCAGGTTCGGCGACCCGACCTCCGGATTGCCCTTGCCCTGGTCGCCATGGCAGGCGGCACAGTTCTCGGCAAACAGCTTTTGCCCCTTGGCCAGGTCGAAGCTGCCCTCGGGCTTGCCGCCCGAGAGGGTGATCACATAGGCGGCGATCACCCGAATGTCCGCCTTCGGGATGATCCCGTCCTTGCCGAAGGCCGGCATCGGCCCCTGGCGCGACTGGTCATGCTCGTTGCGGATGCCGTACGCGATGGTCTGATGGATCTGCTCGAGCGAGCCACCCCACATCCACTGGTCATCATTGAGATTGGGATAGTTCTTGCCGCCCTGAGCGCCCTGGCCATGGCACGGCGCGCAGTTGGTGCCGAACGCGGCCTTGCCCAGCGCCCGGGCGGTGGTCAGCATCGCCGGGGTCTTCTCGATGTCGGCGAGGCTCGCCGTCTCGATCTGGCCGACGACGGCACCGCGCATCACCTTCAGCGCCGCCATGTCCTGTTCGATGGCGTCGCGGGAGGCATAGCCGAGCACTCCTTTGGTGTAGGTCGTCATCAGCGGCCACGCCGGATAGGCAATCATGTATAAAATGCCCCAGACAATGCAGGCATACCACGTCCACAGCCACCAGCGCGGCAGCGGCGTGTTCAGCTCCTGGATGCCATCCCAGTCGTGTCCGGTCGTCGTCATGCCGGTGTGTTCGTCGACCTTGCCTTCGGCGGCCATCGGATCAGTCCTTCTCCAGTGGCAGGCGCGCGGCGTCGTCGAACTGCGGCCCGTTCTTGGGATTGAGGGCGTAGGCCAGCACAAGGCCAAAGGCGACGATGAAGAAGATCGTGCCCCAGTTCTGCGCGAAGGCCGCGAGTGTCTCGTAGGTCATCGGGGGATCCTCCTCACCGCACGTTGGCTTTGCGGTCGTAGGTCTTGAAGTCGACCAGCGTGCCGAGCATCTGCAGATAGGCGATCAGCGCGTCCATCTCGGTCGGTTCGCCGGGCTTGCCGTCGAAATCCCGCGACAGCGCTTTGGGGTATCGCTTGGCGAGCTCGCCGGCCTTGGGGTCGTCGGCGGTGGCCTGGATGGCCACGTCCGCCCGGGCCGCCGCAATCATCTCCGGCGTGTAGGGCACGCCGAGCATGGCCTGGACCTTCAGGTCGTCCTCGATATGGGTAGCGTCGAGAACAGTGGTCGCCAGGAACGGATAGCCCGGCATGATCGACCCCGGCACGACCGAGCGCGGGTTGATCAGATGCGCGCGCTGCCATTCGTCCGAGTACTTGCCGCCGACACGGGCGAGGTCGGGCCCGGTCCGCTTCGAGCCCCACTGGAACGGATGATCGAACTTGCTTTCGGCCGCCAGCGAGTAGGGTCCGTAGCGCTCGACCTCGTCGCGCAGCGGCCGGATCATCTGCGAGTGGCAGTTGTAGCAACCTTCGCGGATGTAGATGTTGCGCCCGGCGAGCTCGAGCGGCGTGTAGGGACGCATGCCCTCCACCGTCTCGATCGTGCTCTTCAGGTAGAACAGCGGCAGGATCTCGACGAGGCCGCCGATGGCGACCACCACGAGGATGCCGACGAGCAGGATCAGCGAGTTCTTCTCGAAGACCTGGTGCTTGGCCCAGACGGACATGGTTGCCCCCTTACTCGGCTGCAACAAGCTGGGGACGGGTCGTCGCGACCGCTTCGGTCTCGGGCGACGTGATCGTCTTCCAGATGTTGAAAACCATGATGAGCGACCCGGCCAGGAACAGGCCGCCGCCGAGCGCGCGGATGACGTAGAAGGGATGCATCGCCTCGGTTGTCTCGATGAACGAGTATTCGAGGAACCCCTGGCTGGTGTAGGCGCGCCACATCAGCCCCTGCAGGATGCCGCTGACCCACATCGCCGAGATGTACAGGACGATGCCGAGTGTCGAGACCCAGAAGTGCCAGTTGACGAGCCGCAGCGAATAGAGCCTTGAGCGGTTCCAGATCCACGGCACCAGGCAGTAGATGGCGCCGAAGGAGATGTAGCCGACCCAGCCGAGCGCGCCGGAATGCACGTGCCCGATGGTCCAGTCGGTGTAGTGGCTGAGCGAGTTCACCGCCTTGATCGACATCAGCGGCCCCTCGAAGGTCGACATGCCGTAGAAGGCGACCGACACCACCATCATGCGCAGCACTGGATCGGTGCGGAGCTTGTCCCAGGCGCCCTGCAGGGTCATCAGGCCGTTGATCATGCCGCCCCAGGACGGCATCCACAGGATGATCGAGAACACCATGCCCAGCGTCTGCGCCCAGTCCGGCAGCGCCGTGTAGTGCAGGTGATGCGGGCCAGCCCAGATGTAGATGAAGATCAGCGCCCAGAAGTGCACGATCGACAGGCGGTAGGAGTAGACGGGCCGGTTGGCCTGCTTCGGCACGAAGTAGTACATGATCGCCAGGAAGCCGGCGGTGAGAAAGAAGCCGACGGCGTTGTGGCCGTACCACCACTGGACCATGGCGTCCTGCACGCCGGACCAGACGATGTAGGACTTCGGCGAGAAGATCGACAGCGGAATGGCGACGTTGTTGCCGATATGCAGCATCGCCACGGTGACGATGAAGGCGAGATAGAACCAGTTCGCCACGTAGATGTGGGGTTCCCTACGCTTCGCAAGCGTTGCCAGGAAGACCAGCAGGTACGCGACCCACACGATGGTGAGCCAGAGGTCCGCATACCATTCGGGCTCGGCGTATTCCTTGCTCTGGGTGATCCCGAGCAGGTAGCCGGTGCCGGCGATGAGGATGAAGAAGTTGTAGCCCAGCACCACGAACCAGGGCGCGATGTCACCGGCAAGCCGCGCGTGGGACGTGCGCTGCACCACGTAGAACGATGTCGCCAGCAGCACATTGCCGCCGAAGGCGAAGATCACCGCCGAGGTGTGCAGCGGCCGGATGCGGCCGAAATTGAGGAAGGGAAGGTCGAAATTCAGCGCCGGATAGGCCAGCTCGAGCGCCGCATAGAGGCCGACCGTGAAGCCGGCGATCCCCCAGAACAGGGCGGCGATGGTGGAGAACTTGATCGGCCCGTAATTGTAGTTCGGCTTGCCGTCGATCACCTGCGGAACCGGTTCCGCCGGACGGGCGAAGAACCGGTTCATGATCACGAACACGGTCGCGATGCTGCCTGCGGCAAACAGGGCCGCGTGAAACGCGTAGGCCGCCGTGTGGGCCTTGGCCGAGATCAGGATCGACAGGGCCGCGAGCGCCACCATGGCGAGCGTCGTGCCTCCCTCTCCGATCGTCAGCGTTTTGCGGATGGACACGGCTTGCGCCATTGGAACCCCCTTCGACCCTGCGGCCCGCACCGATGACCGGAGCAGGACGACACCGTAGCGATGACGGGCCGCACCGAAAGCTCGGTCGATTGCGGATGCACCATGGGCGGGGGCCGACGACACGGCGTTGACCGAGATCAACCCCCGCGGAGACGGCTTCATCCAAGGGGAGAATTCCTGAGGGCGAGGCAGGGTTTCACGCCCGACCACAGACTCCCTGCGGCAGGGCGCCGCATCGGAGGATCAGGCGCGGGCGGAGATCCGGGACGGTTCGCCGAAGGCGGCGGGATGGCGTGCGGCAAAGGCCGCCAGCGTCTTGGCCAGCAGCGCGTCGAGCGCCGCCGCGTGTCCGGCATCGACCCGGCCGCCGTCGACCCGGATGATCCGCTCGATCTCCCCCGCGGCCGCCGCGATGCGGGCGGCACCGACATTGTAGCTCATCGATTTCAGCGCGTGCGCGGCCTTGGCCTGGTCCTCGGCTTCTCCGCTGGCGACGCAGGCCGCGAAGTCGGAGACGGTCCTCGGCGCGTGCTCGCGGTACAGGCCGAGAATGCGCGCCAGGAAGGCTCCACCATCGGCGCTGGCCATGGATTCAAGCTGTTCCATCACGTCCGGATCGATCAGTGGCGGACCTTCGGGCGCCGGAGCCGCGGCCATATCGGCGGCCTCGGCCGGCGCCGGGGACACCTCCACGGTGTCCACAGTCGCAGCAAAGACGGCACCATCCTCGCCCTTTCCCTGCTGCAGGAAGGGCGCAAGACACTCGGCCATGGCCGCGATGGTGAACGGCTTGTGCAGGATGCCGTCCATGCCTGCATCGCGCCACAGATCGGCGGCCGAACCGACCACATGGGCGGTGAGCGCGACGATCGGCAGGCGTGGCGAGCCCTCCGCGGTCTCGCGGGCGCGGATCTGCCGGCTCGCCTCGAAGCCGTCGATGTCCGGCATCGAACCGTCCATCAGGATCAGGTCGATGCCGCCGCGACGCGCCGCCTCGACGGCGGTGCGGCCGTCCTCCACCACCTCGGCGCGGACACCGAGCCGCGACAGCGCCTCGACGGCGACCTCGCGGTTGACGGCGCTGTCGTCGGCAACGAGAACGCAACGACCGGGAAACTGCGGCACGGCGGCGAGGCGTGCCTTGCGCTGTCCGGCCGCACCGTCGAGCGGACGGCCCTCTACGACCCGGCGCAGCAGCGCGAGCATCTCGGTGTGGGCCAGTGGACGCACCAGGGCCGCGTCGCAGCGCCGCCCGTCCTCCAGGTGGCGCTCGGCACCGTCGCCCATCGTGGTGACGGCAATGACATGGCGCGGCCGAAGGGCCGGCGTCGGAATGGGCAGGCCGGCCAGCACGGTCCCTTCGACCACGACGAGGTCGACCGGCGGCAGTCCCGACGCCAGGTCGTCCGCGTCGCGGCGCTCGACCGCATAGCCGCACGAGGCGATCAGATCGGCCGCGATGCGGGCCGTCGCATCGCCCCGGATGGCGACGACCGCGCGCCGGCGCGCGATGAGGCCCGGTGCCTCGACCTGCGGCACCTCGCGCGGGGCGGCCGGCCCGAGGATCGGGAACGAGAACGCGAAGGTCGAGCCGCGGCCGGCCTCACTGGTGACGCGGAAGCTGCCGCCCATGGCATCAACGAGCCGCTTGCAGATCGCCAGCCCGAGGCCGGTGCCGCCGAACTTGCGTGTCGTGGTCTGGTCGACCTGGGCGAAGGCCTCGAACAGCGTGTCGATTTTGTCTTGCGGGATGCCGATGCCGGTGTCGGTGATGGCGAAGCGGATGCGCGACGGATCATGCGGATCGCGACCGATGGACAACAGGACGTAGCCCGACTCGGTGAACTTCAGGGCATTGTTGACGAGATTGCCGATGACCTGGTTGAGGCGGACCGGATCGCCGATGATGCTGGCCGGCACGTCCGGCGCCACCGAGGCCGCAAGGTCGAGATTCTTGCGCTGCGCTCGCTCCCAGAACAGGTTGAGCACCGTGTCGGCCGTCTCCGCCGGGTCGAGCGGGATGGCCTCGAGCTCCATCTT
>JBMOJG010000235.1:0-5647 GCA_049316925.1 Alsobacter sp.
CGGCGCCGGCGCTGCGCGGGCCGACCTGCAGCGTCCCGCCCCGGTCGATATAGGCGATGCTGCCGCCGCCGGCCCCGATGGTGTGGACGTCGATCATCGGCAGGCGCAGCGGGATGCGGAAGTCGAGCTCGGTGGTCTCGGCGATGCGGGGCGTGCCTTTCACCACCACGGCGACGTCGTAGCTGGTGCCGCCCATGTCGCCGGTGATGACATGGTCGAAGCCGGCATCCGCCGCCAGCCGCGCCGCCGCCATGACGCCGGCGGCGGGCCCGGAGCGCACGATGTTGGCGGCCCGGCCGGGGAGCTGGGCCAGCGGCACCAGGCCGCCATTGGACTGCATCACCAGGGTCTGGCGGTCGAAGCCCAGCTCCTCGAGCTTGCGCGTCAGGTTGCGGGCATACCGCGAGACCAGCGGCTGCAAATAGCCCTGCACGGCCGCGGTGCTGGTGCGCTCGAACTCGTAATACTCGCGCACCACGTCACTGGAGATCACGATCTCCCAGTCCGGATTGGCCTGGCGCAGGATCTCGCGGGCACGCTGCTCGTGGCTGGCGTTGGCGTAGGCGTGGAGGAACGAGACAACGACAGCCTCGATCTCCTCGGCGGCCAGCGCGGTTGCCAGTGCGCGCAGATGGGTCTCGTCGAGCGGCACCAGCACCTGGCCGGTGTGGTCGAGGCGCTCCTCCACCTCCCACCGCATCTCACGGGGGATCAGCGGCTGCTGCACGCCCGTCATTCCATACATCCGCTGCCGGTCGCGGCGGCCCAACTCCAGCACGTCGCGGAAGCCCTGCGTGGTGATCAGGGCGCAGCGCGCGCCTCGGCGTTCGATCACCGCATTGGTGGCGATGGTGGTGCCGTGCAGGATCACGTCGAGCGCCGACGGCGCAATGCCGGCTGCCTGCAGCGCGTCGATCAGGCCACGGCTCGGGTCATCGGGCGTCGACGGCACCTTGAGGACCGCATCCACCCGGATGCCGTCACTCGAGTAGAACAGGTCGGTGAAGGTGCCACCGACGTCGATGCCTACGATTCCACCCATGGAACAGTCCCAGTCCTGGAAGGCGGCCCGGCGAGGGCCGCGACGTCACGATGAAGAGGCTTTCGGGCGCGTCTGGGCCCGGGCGATCCGGTCGTCGTCCCAGCCCAGCCGGGCGCGCAGGACGGCCGTCGTGTCGGCACCCAGCGCATGGCTGGGCTCGAGCGGCCGCGGCGTGACGCCGGCAAAGCGCAGCGGCGAATGCTGCACGACGATCCGGCCGTGCTCCGGATGGTTCTGCCACTGCAGGGCACCGCGCGCGTGCATGTTGGGATCGTTCATCACCTCCTTCAGATCGCGGACAGGCGCGCAGGGAACACCCGCACCCATCAGCGCCTGGAAGGCATCCTCCTTCGTCCGCGGCGATGTCCATGCCGAGACGATGGCGTCGACCTCGTCCATGTTGCCCACGCGGCCCTTGAGCGAGCCGAAGCGGGGATCATCCGCCAGGTCAGGTCGCTGCATCAGCCGGATGAGGGACGCCCAGTGGACATCGCCGACGCAGATGATGGCGATCCAGCCATCCTGCGTGGGGTAGACATTGTAGGGAGACTCGGCGAGGCCACCGTGGCGGTTGCCGGTGCGCGGCGGTGGCGGGTTTGCAGCGTCCCGCTGGCCCCAGGCCATGCCCAGGCTGGAACTGAGCGACGCATAGACGGCGTCCTGCATCGCCACCTCGAGCCGTCGGGCCACGCCGGTGGTGCTGCGCTCGTAGAGCGCGGTGGTGATGGCGCCGTAGAGGTGGATGCCGGCGAAGAAGTCGCACAGCGCCGGCCCCGCCTTCACCGGCGGCCGGTCGGGGAAGCCGGTGGTGCTCATCACGCCCGCCATCGCCTGGATGGTCAGGTCCATCGCCGGGTAGTTGCGGTAGGGGCCGTCGCTGCCGAAGCCGGAGCTCGACGCGTAGATGAGGCGTGGGTTTAGCCCCTGCAGCACATCGGCGCCGAGACCGAGCCGCGGCATCGTGCCCGGCGCGTAGTTCTCGACCAGGACATCGGCGTCCTTGGCCAGGTCGAGCAGAGCCTGCTTGCCGTCCTCGCTTTTCAGGTCGAGCATGATGCATTGCTTCAGGCCGTTGAGCATGGCGAAGGGGAGGGCGGCTCCGCCAACCACGCCGCGCCGGCGCAGCGGCTCGCCGCCGGGCGGCTCGACCTTGATCACCGTCGCCCCGGCCGCCGCCAGCAGGAAGGTGGCGTAGGGGCCGTTGTAGATCTGGCTGAGATCGACGACGACGATGCCGGCCAGCGGCTGCTGGTCTACCGAAGCGGCTGCGCTCATCGCGCTCCTCCCTGTCGGGCCTCGCGCCGGAAGGCCGACCAGCGATGGACCGGCCACATGTCCTGGTCCTCGCCATGGCCGGTCTTGCCATTGATCGTCCAGGCGATCAGGCCGTTGCTGTCGATGAAGCTGTGGCGGTTGATGATGATGCCGCTGATCCGCTCGCCCACGGCCAGCAGCTCGCGGCCGAATTCGTCGACCGCCTCGATGGTGATCTTCGTCACCCAGCCGCGTTCGGGGCAGCGCTCGACGATGCGCCGGCCGGACTGCAGATCGCCGATCTTGCCGTCCCGGATCATGAACCCGTAGGCGACCGAATTGGCCTCGTCGTTCCACTTCGTGACGGCCAGGAAGGCGTCGTCCGGCGAGGCGATGCCGGTCACGTAGGCGCTTTTGCCCGGCCGGTGCTCGGGGCGCGGTCCCCAGCTGCGATCGCGGATGGCGTAGCAGTCGATCGGGATGTGCTCGCCATGCAGGGTGAGCGAGCCGGTCAGCCGGCCGAACTGGTCGAAGTGGTTGAGATTCTTGAACGATGAATCGCCCTTGCGCAGAGGCCGTGCCGGCATCACGGCCTCGAAGGTGAGGTCGACCCGCAGCCGGTCCTCGTCCTCGAAACCGAGCTGGTAGCGGGTCAGCGGCTTGAGGGCCTTCATGCGGACCCCCGTCGGCAGCGTAATGTCGGTGAGATCCTGGTCCCTCGGCATGCGCAACGCGGTGTAGTTGGCCGAATACGGCACCTCCCAGGGCAGGTGCGCGGTGTCGTCCCAGATCCAGCAGCCGCCCGCCACGGTGCCGATATTCGGGCGGAACATGCTGTACAACCAACCGCCGAGCTTGCGCTCCGGGTTGCAGAACGCGAACCAGGCCGTCTCGGTCTCCCACCAGCGGTCCGACATCACGTCGATGTGGAAGCTGTCGTCCTTGGCCGTGAAGGGCGAATTCGCGGAGGTGGCCTGTTCGGGCCGGGCGCTGGCCTGCGGGGTGTCAACCATGGTCTGCCTGCGTCTGTTCGAGGGCCGGAAATGTGCGGGTGGCCAGGCCTCCAGACGAGGCCGCGGCCAGCTGGGTTTCCCGCGCGGCGCAGCCGGCAAAGCACTGCAGCGCCGCCGGGAAATCGACCCGGCCAGCCCGCACCGCATCGCGCAGGGCAGCCTTGCCGGCGTCGACACCGTCGGGACGATACCCGAGCGCGGCCGTGAGGTCGGACAGGTCCATCTCCGTCGCGACCGCGCCGTACCGGTCCAGTTCGCGCAGATACTTCACCACCTTGGCGGTGGTCTTGGCCGCGGCGACAACGGCGGGCTCGGCGGCCACCTCGGCGATCTCGTGGCGAAGATCGCGGATCGTGGTGTCGAACAGGCCAGTGCGCTCGGTCGGCGGCGCATCCAGCTGCGGGGGCGTCACAAGTCGGATGCGGTTGGCCTCGGACAGGGCCGTGACCAGCAGGCGTCGGTTCAATGCTCGCGACACCAGGGAGGTGCCCGGCTGACCGGTGACGTTGCGGTGCCGGATGATGACCACCCGGGTCGAGACGAACACGCGATGGTAGCGGATGCGATCGAGATCGACCACAATGCCGCAGGTCCGGCCGTAATGCGCCAGCAGCCCGGCAAAGTCCGGAACCGGCTCCATCACCGCCCGCATGGAAAACCATCCGAAGTCTTCCATGGGATCGCCCGGATGGGCGAACTCCCAGTCGAGCAGGGCGGTGAGGTGACCGGCTTCGAACATGAAATTGCCGGGGCCCGCATCGCCGTGGACCAGCACGGGCGTTCCCGGCGGATCGGGGACGTTGGCGTCCAGCCAGTCGAGGGCAAGGTCGATCAGCGGATCGCGGGTCGCGACTTCCTCATACATGGCCCGCCAGATCGCGAGCTCGTCGCGCACGCAGTCGGCGATGCTGCGCTCCGGGTTGAAGCCAGGCAGGATCCGGGAATTCAGCGCAAGGGTGTGCAGCACGCCGAGTGCCTCGACGAACTCCCGCGCGATGGTGCGGCGGTCGTCCTCGGAGGCGAGCCTGCGATACTCCACCTTGCCCGGGACGCGCGCGGTGAGAATCGCCTGATGATCCGGATGGATGGCAATGAGCGCCGGTGCAGCGACGCGCGAACCGGTCAGGGCCTGGTAATGGCGCGCCTCGCGCCAGACCGTGTAGGGTTCCGCTGAAGGCGGGCGAGGGGGCTGGTAGCGCAGATAGAGCTTCGCGATCGCGCCACCCCGGCTCTCGACATCGACGGCCCATGACCAGCAGCGGTTGCCGCCTGACATGGACTGCCAGTGGACCACGGCCCCGCCGGTCGTTGCCTCGACCCAGCCGCGCAGCTCGTCCTGGGTTGCCGCCCGGGTTTCGCCCGGCGAGGCCGGGCTGCTGGCATCCTCGTGCAATGGGCCGTCCACCGGTGCTCATCCTCTACTCTGGTGAAGCCTGTGATAAAGGACTCGACATGGTCCATCAACTAAATTATCAGACCAAAAAAAAGAGCGATGAAATACCAGCTGTGAGGACACCCGATGGCGGGACTGCATTTTGACGAGTTGCACGTGGGCCAGCTGTTCCGTCACGAGATCCGCCGGACGATCACCGAGGCGGACAATGTCTGGTTCAGCTGCATCACCCACAATCCGGCCTATCTCCACCTCGACGAGGAGTATTGCCGGACCGAGACGGAGTTCGGCCGCCGCCTGGTCAACAGCGCCTTCACGCTCGGCTTGATGGTCGGGATTTCGGTGGGCGACACGACGCTCGGCACGGCCATCGCCAATCTCGGCTGGGACGAGGTCCGCTTCCCCAAGCCGCTTTTCCACGGCGACACGATCCGCGTCGAGACCGAGGTGATCGAGCTGCGCGAGAGCCGCTCGCGGCCCGAGGCCGGGATCGTCACCTTCCTGCACCGCGCCTACAACCAGCACGGCGAGCTGGTGGCCAGCTGCAAGCGGTCGGGTCTGCAGCGCAAGCGCAAGGTCGAGGCATGACCCTGCGCTCATTCCTGTTCGTCCCCGGCGACAGCGACAAGAAGCTCGCCCGCGGCAGCGAGTCCGGCGCGGACGCGCTGATCCTCGACCTCGAGGATGCGGTCGCGCCATCCCGCAAGCCGCTCGCCCGCGACATGGTGCGCGACTATCTCGCGGCGCATGCGGAAGGCCGGCGTGCGCAGCTCTGGGTGCGGATCAACCCTATCAATGCCGGCGGCCTCGACGACCTCGTCGCCATCGTCCGCGGTGCGCCCGACGGCATTGTCGTGCCCAAGATCGATCATCCCGACGATCTCGCCCGGCTGTCCGTGTTCCTTGACGCGCTCGAGCGGCGCGACGGGATCGCCGGATCGATCC
>JBMOJG010000236.1:0-5618 GCA_049316925.1 Alsobacter sp.
GCGGAGCGCCGTTCCGGTTCGGACTGGCCGAGATCACCCGCGGAGCGTTTCTCAGCCTGGCGGCGAACACGGTCTTCTTCGTGCTGTTCTCGCTGATGCGGTCGGCGACGCCGATCGAGCGGCTGCAGGCGTCCGCCTTCGTGTCGGCCGACATGCCGCCGATGGCGCAGAGCTTCCGGCTGTGGCGCACCTCCGTGACGGTGGGCGAACTGCGCACCACGGTGGCGCGCTATCTCGGTGCCGAGCAGACCGAGAGTTCGTTTGCGGCCTTCGCCCACAGCCGCGGGCTGGCGCTCGAGGATGGCCGCGACGCCGACATCCATCTGCTGCGCTATGCCGAGCACCTGCTGGCCTCGGCGATCGGCGCGGCCTCGTCACGGCTTGTGCTGTCGCTGCTGCTGCGGCGGCGCAATGTCACCAAGAAGGCCGCGCTGAAGCTGCTCGACGATGCATCGGCGGCGATCCAGTACAACCGCGACCTGCTGCAGCACGCGCTCGACCATGCCCGCCAGGGCATCACCGTGTTCGACCGCGACCTGCGGCTGATGTGCTGGAACCGCGAGTTCCAGGACCTGTTCGCCCTGCCGAGCGAGCTGGCGCGCGTCGGCACCGGGCTGGACGAGATCGTCCGCTTCAACGCCGACCGCGGCACCTACGGACGCGGCGAGCCCGACGAGTTCATCACCGCGCGGCTCGAGAGCTTCGTCAACGATGTCGAGCCGGTGCGCGTGCGCCTGCACACCAGCGGCAAGGTGGTGGAGATCCGCTCGGCGCACATGCCGGACGGCGGCATCGTCACGACATACACCGACATCACCGCCAGCGTGGAGGCCGAGGAGGCGCTGGAGCGCGCCAACGAGACGCTGGAGCGGCGGGTGCGTGAGCGGACCGAGGAGCTGCTGCAGCTGAACGAGGATTTCGGCCGTGCCAAGCGCGAGGCCGAGGAGGCGAACCTGTCGAAGACACGCTTCCTCGCCGCCGCCAGCCACGACATCCTGCAGCCGCTCAACGCCGCAAGGCTCTACGCCACCTCGCTGGTGGAGCGCGACCGGCGCGATGGCGATGCCAGGCTGGCGCAGAATGTCGATGCGTCGCTGGAGGCGGTGGAGGAGATCCTCACCGCGCTGCTTGACATTTCCCGCCTCGATTCGGGTGCGATGAAGGCCGAGATCGCCAGCTTCCGCATCGAGGACATCCTCAACCAGCTACGGCTGGAGTTCGAGCCCATCGCCAGCGAGAAGGGGCTGTCGCTGACCTTCGTGCCGTGCACGCTCACCATCCGGTCGGACCGCCGGCTGCTGCGTCGCCTGCTGCAGAACCTGGTGTCGAACGCCATCAAGTACACGGCAAAGGGCCGGGTGGTGATCGGCTGCCGGCGGCGGGCCAGCCGGCTGCGGATCGAGGTGTGGGACACGGGACACGGCATTCCGGCCTCGAAGCAGAAGGCGGTGTTCCGCGAGTTCCAGCGCCTCGACCAGGGCGCGCGGGCGGCGCGCGGGCTTGGCCTCGGCCTCTCCATCGTCGAGCGGATCGGCCGGGTGCTCGACCATCCGATCACGTTGCGGTCGCAACCGGGGCGCGGCTCGGTGTTTGCGGTGACGGTGCCGATCGCCGCTCCCCTGCCCGCCATGGCGTCGCAGCGCGCGACGGCGCCGCGGCCCTCGGCGCCACTGTCGGGGATGGCGGTGCTGTGCATCGACAACGAGCCGGCGATCCTCGACGGCATGCGGACGCTGCTCGGCGGCTGGGGCTGCACCGTACTGACCGCGCCGGGCCTCGCCGACGCGCTGTCCGTGCTGGAGACGGCGGGACTGCGGCCCGACGTGATCGTCGCCGACTACCATCTCGACGACGGCCAGGACGGGCTCGACGCCATCGGCGCCCTGCGGCGGCGGCTCGGCGCCGACGTCCCGGCCGTGCTGCTCACCGCCGACCGGTCACCCGCGGTGCGCGACACCGCGGCCGAGAAGGACGTGCAGGTGCTCAACAAGCCGCTGAAGCCGGCTTCGCTGAGGGCGCTGTTCGCCCAGTGGCGGGCGATCCGCGCGGCGGCGGAGTAGGGTCCCGAGGCAGTCAGGGCGCCGGCACACCTCGATCGGGGCGCAAGTCGATCCTTGCATGATTGCAATTTTATGGCCGTTTCATATTGGTATTTGCATCCCTATATTGCACCCATGCAAATCACACAGGCCCGGAGGCCTGCCGTCATGAACCGTCCGCTTCCCGTTCCGAATGTCGAGGTTCGTCCCGTCGCGGCGGGAACGCGCATCGGCCATGTCCACCTGAAGGTGGCCGACATCGACCGGGCCATCGGCTTCTATGCCGGCGTGCTGGGTTTCGAGGTGCAGCAGTTCTACGGGCGGCAGGCGGCGTTCCTGTCGGCCGGCGGCTACCACCACCATGTCGGGCTGAACACCTGGGAGAGCGCCGGCGGCCGGCCGCCACCGGCGGGCACCACCGGCCTGTTCCACACGGCCTTCCTGTATCCGACGCGGCGCGACCTTGCCGACGCGCTCAAGCGGGTGATCGATGCCGGCCTGCAGCTCGACGGCGCCAGCGATCACGGCGTCAGCGAGGCGCTCTACCTGCGCGATCCGGACCAGAACGGCGTCGAGCTCTACTGGGACAAGCCCGAGGACCGGTGGCCGCGCGCCGCCGACGGGTCGCTCGCCATGGTGACGGAGCGTCTCGACCTGCGCGATCTGCTGGCCGAACTGGATCGCTGATCAGAGCTGCACGGTTCGGGAGGTACAAATATCAAACAAAAAAGCCCCGTTACCGGGGCTTTTTTTCGTCAGGATAGGACTTTCGGTCTCCGGCTGTGCCCTCAGGTCGCCGCCAGCGTCCGCAGCTCAGGCGGCGGCCTGCTTCGGCGCGCCGAAACGGCCGTAGAAGGTCTCGCCCTTGTCGGCCATCTCGCGCAGCAGCGTGTTGGCGGCGAATCGCGACCCATGGGCGGCGGCGAGCCGGTCGCACAGGGCAACGAACGCCTTCGCGCCCATCCCGTCGATGTAGGACAGGGTGCCACCGGTGTAGGGAGCGAAGCCGAAGCCTATGATCGAGCCGACATCGGCCTCGCGCGGATCGGTGACGATGCCCTCCTCGACGGAGCGCGCCGCCTCCAGCGCCTGGGTGACGAGCAGGCGCTGCTTCATCTCGGTGACGTCAAGCGTGTCGGGATCCAGCTGCTTGCCGGCGATGGCGGCAAGGCCGGGCCACAGGGTCTTGGGTCCCTTGCCCTTCTCCGGGTAGTCGTAGAACCCTTTGGCGTTCTTACGGCCAAGACGGCCGTGCTCCTCGACCAGCGCGACCAGCAGCCGCTCCTGCACCGGATCGACCGCATCGGCACCCACCTGCGCCTTGGTGGCGCGCAGGATTCGCAGGCCGAGATCGATGGCGACCTCGTCGTTGAGCGACAGCGGTCCCACCGGCATGCCGGCCATGCGGGCGACGTTCTCGATCATCGCCGCCGGCACACCCTCCATCAGCATCAGGTGGCCTTCGCGGATGTAGTTGCCGACGCAGCGGTTGGCGTAGAAGCCGCGGGCGTCATTGACGACGATCGGGGTCTTCTTGATGGCGCGGACGAAATCGAGCGCCACCGCCAGCGCCCGGTCGCCGGTCTGCTTGGCCATGATGATCTCCACCAGCAGCATCTTCTCGACCGGCGAGAAGAAATGGATGCCGATGAACTGGTCAGGCTTCCGGGCGTGGCCGGCGAGGCCGGTGATCGGCAGCGTCGACGTGTTGGAGCCGAAGATGCAGTCCGGCCCGATCACCGCCTCGGCCTTGGCGATGGCCTCGGCCTTGACCTTGGGATCCTCGAACACGGCTTCCACGACCAGGTCGACGCCGGCGAGGTCGGCATAGTCGGCCGACGGGGTGATGCGGGCGAGAAGGGCGTCGCGGTCCGCCGTCTTGGCGCGACCCTTCATGATCTGGTCGCTCATCAGCTTGTGGGAGTAGGCCTTGCCCTTCTCGGCCGACTCCATGTCGCGGTCGATGAGCACGACCTCGATGCCGGCCTGGGCCGACACATAGGCGATGCCGGCGCCCATGAAGCCGGCACCGAGAATGCCGACCTTGCGGATCTGCGCGGCGGGCACGCCGGCCGGGCGGCGGGCGCCCTTGTTCAGCTCGCCCATGCTGAGGAACAGCGTGCGGATCATCGCCGCCGCCTCCTTCGAGCGCAGGATCTTGGCGAAGTAGCGGCTCTCGACGCGCAGGGCGAGATCCATCGGCAGCTGCAGGCCCTCGTAGACCGAGGCCAGCACCGCCTTGATGGCCGGGTAGTTGTCGTAGGTCTCGCGCCGGTAGATGGCGTTGGCCGGCGGCCAGGTCATCATGCCGGCCGGCGAGTAAACCTTGCCGGACGGGGCGCGGAAGGCCTTGTCGTCCCATGGCGCCACGGCGCTGCCGCCGGCGGTAATCCAGGCCTTGGCGCGGGCGACGATCTCGTCCTTCGGCGCCACCTCGTGGACGAGGTTCATCGCCTTGGCGGCGGCGGGACGGATCTGCTCGCCCTTGAACAGCATCTGCAGGGCATCGCCGGTCTGCATCAGGCGAGCGACGCGCTGGGTACCGCCGGCACCCGGGAACAGGCCGACCTTGACCTCGGGCAGGCCGACGCGGGTCGCCTTGTCGTCCGACACCACCCGGTAGTGGCAGGCGAGCGCCAGCTCGAAGGCGCCGCCGAGGCAGACGCCGTTGACGGCGGCGGCGAACGGCTTGCCGGAGGTCTCCAGCCGTCGGTAGAGCAGCGACAAAGCGCGCGACTGGTCGAAGAAATACTGCATGGCCGCGCCTTCGCCGCGCTCGCGCGCCAGCGAAACGTAAGCCTGGCCGAGGCCCTGCAGCATGGTGAGGTCGGCACCGCCCGAGAAGGCGTCCTTGCCCGAGGCGATGACGCAGCCCTTGATGGCGGCGTCAGCCGTGACGGCGTCGACGATCTGGCCGAGCTCCTCCATCACCTGCTGGGTGATGACGTTCATCGACCGGCCGGGCATGTCCCAGGTGGCGGTGGCGATGCCATCGGCATCGGTCTCGAAACGGAAATTGACGAGGTTCATGGCTCTGCTCCGTCTCACACGCGCTCGATGATGGTGGCGGTGCCCATGCCGGCGCCGATGCACAGCGTGACCAGGGCGGTGGACTTGCCGGTGCGCTCGAGCTCGTCGAGCGCGGTGCCGAGGATCATGGCGCCGGTGGCGCCGAGCGGGTGGCCGAGCGCGATGGCGCCGCCATTCGGGTTGACCTTGGCGGGATCGACGTCGAAGGCCTGCATGAAGCGCAGCACCACGGCGGCGAAGGCCTCATTGACCTCGAACAGGTCGATATCGGCGATCGTCATGCCGGCCCGGCGCAGGACCTTCTCTGTCACGTCGACGGGGCCGGTCAGCATCAGCGCCGGCTCGGACCCGATATTGGCGAAGGCGCGGATGCGGGCGCGGGGCTTCAGCCCGGCGGCACGGCCACCCTCGGCATTCCCGATCAGCACGGCGGCGGCACCGTCGACGATGCCCGACGAGTTGCCCGCATGGTGGACGTGGACGACGCGCTCGATGCCTGGATGGGCCTGGATGGCGACGGCGTCGAAGCCGCCCTGCTCGCCCATCATG
>JBMOJG010000237.1:0-5594 GCA_049316925.1 Alsobacter sp.
TCCTGGGGTTCGACTGATGCCCAGCGTCACCTATGACCGCCGCCGTGGGCAGCTGCAGACCTATTTCGACCGCACTGCGGTCGAGGCCTGGGCGCGCCTGACCTCGACCGCACCGGTGGGCCGGATCCGCGCGACGGTGCGGGCCGGCCGCGACCGGATGCGGACGACGCTGCTCGACTGGCTGCCGGCGGATCTCTCCGGCATGCGGCTGCTCGATGCCGGCTGCGGCACGGGGGCGCTGGCGGTCGAGGCGGCGCGCCGCGGCGCCCATGTGGTGGCGGTCGACATCTCGCCGACGCTGATCGGGCTCGCCCAGGAGAGGGCGCCGCAGGATCTCGGCGGCGGCAGCATCGACTTCCGTGTCGGCGACCTGCTCGACCCGGCCCATGGCAGCTTCGACTCCGTCGTGGCGATGGATTCGCTGATCCACTACAAGGCCGCTGATGTGGCCCGCGTGCTGTCGGCGCTGTCGGAGCGCACCCGCGGCGCCATGCTGTTCACCTTCGCGCCGGGCACGCCGGCGCTGAACGCCATGCTGGCCGTCGGCCGGCTGTTCCCCCGCGGCGACCGGTCGCCGGCGGTCGAGCCGGTCGGCGAGGCCAAGCTGCGGCGGATCCTGGCCGCGGCGCCCGGCCTGCAGACGTGGCAGGCCGGCCGGACGCACCGGGTCTCGGCCGGGTTCTACAAGTCGCAGGTGCTGGAGATGACCCGCCGATGAGCCTGCAGCGCGCCCTGATCTCGCGGGTGAAGCGGCTCGGGCCGGAGTTCATGCCGTTTGCCGATGCGGCAACGCCTGAACTGCCGTTCGGGCGGCTGATGCGGCTGTCGCTGTTCCAGGTGACGGTCGGCATGGCGGCGGTGCTGGTCATCGGCACGCTCAACCGGGTGATGATCGTCGAGCTCGCGGTCCCGGCCTGGATCGTCGCCTGCATGGTGTCGCTGCCACTGCTGTTCGCCCCGCTGCGCGCGCTGATCGGCTATCGATCCGACACCTACCGGTCCTATCTGGGCTGGCGCCGCGTGCCGTTCATCTGGACCGGGACGCTGATCCAGTTTGGCGGGCTGGCCATCATGCCGTTCGCCCTGATCCTGCTGTCAGGCGATACGCACTGGCCGGCCTTTGTCGGCCAGTTCGGTGCGGCCGTCGCCTTCCTGCTGGTCGGCGCCGGGATGCATACGGTGCAGACCGTCGGGTTGGCGCTGGCGACCGACCTGGCACCGGCGCATGCGCGGCCAAAGGTCGTCGCGCTGCTGTGCGTCATGCTCCTTGTCGGCATGGTGGCGAGCGCCCTGGTGTTCGGGGTGCTGCTGGCCGACTTCAGCCAGCTGCGGCTCATCCAGGTGATCCAGGGATCGGCGGTGGTCACCATGGTGATCAACGTGGTGGCGCTGTGGAAGCAGGAGCCGCGCAATCCCTCGCGCACCCGGCACGACCTCGCGCGGCCCACCTTCGGGACCACGTGGCAGACCTATGTGCAGGCGCCGCAGGCGCGCCGGCGGCTCGTGGCCACCGGACTCGGCACCTTCGCGTTCAGCATGCAGGACATCCTTCTGGAGCCCTATGGCGGCCAGATCCTGAAGCTCTCGGTGGGGACCACGACGGCGCTGACGGCTGCGCTGGCGGGCGGCGGCATTCTGGGGCTGATCCTGGCCGCCAAGCGGCTCGGCAAGGGCGCCGATCCGCACCGGGTCGCCGGCCTTGGCGCGATTGCGGGCATCGCGGCGTTTTCCGCCGTGATCTTCGCGGTGCCGCTCAATTCGGTGGCGCTGTTTGCCATCGGGGTGACGCTGATCGGCTTTGGCGGCGGCCTGTTCGGCCATGGCACGCTCACCGCCACCATGGCGGCGGCGGAAGGTGGCGACAGCGGCCTGGCGCTGGGCGCCTGGGGTGCCGTGCAGGCCACGGCGGCGGGCATCGCCATCGCGCTCGGCGGCATCCTGCGGGACGTGGTGTCGGAACTCGGTACGCAGGGTGTGCTCGGCGAGGCGCTGCGCGACCCGGCCAGCGGCTACACCGCCGTCTACACCCTCGAGATCATCATGCTGTTCATGGCGCTCATCGCACTGGGTCCGCTCGTGCGCCGGGCTGCCATTCCCCACTCGGATTTTGCCACGTTCGGCCTGGCCCGACAGGCCGGCTGAGACACGACAGACAGACAGGAGAACGCAATGCTGCGTGGAGCACTGACGGAACATCTCGACGTCGCCCAGGTGGTTCTCTACGCCTTCTGGGTCTTCTTCGCCGGGCTGGTGTTCTACATCCGCCGCGAGGATCGGCGCGAAGGCTATCCGCTGGAAACCGACAAGGGCGGCGACGTCTACAAGGGCGGGTTCCCGTTCATCCCCGATCCCAAGCGCTTCGTGCTGGCGCACGGCGCCGGCACGGTGCTGGCCCCCAACGGCGTCCGCGAACCCTATCCGGTCAACGCCGTGCGCACCGGCAACTGGCCCGGCGCGCCGCTCGAGCCGACCGGCAACCCGCTGCTCGCCGGGGTCGGACCCGGTGCCTACGCGCAACGCGCCGATCGGCCTGAACTGACGCATCACGGCGATCCCAAGATCGTGCCGCTGCGCGGAGCCCCGTCGTTCAGCCTCTCGCCGGAAGATCCGGACCCGCGCGGCTTCACGGTGATCGGTTGCGACAAGGCCGCCGGCGGCACGGTGACGGACCTGTGGATCGACCAGGGCGAGCTGCTGGTGCGCTATCTCGAGGTCAATGCCGGTGGCAACAGCGTGCTGGTGCCGATGACGTTCGCGCTCGTCGAGGGCAAGCGCGGAACCGTCTATGTGCACGCACTGCGCGGCAAGCAGATGGCGGATGTGCCGCAGTTGCGGAACGCGGATGTGGTGACGATGCTCGAGGAAGAGAAGATCACCGCCTATTTCGGTGCCGGCACCCTCTATGCGATCCCGACCCGCGCGGAGCCCCTGCTGTGAACCAGGAACACGACTTCGAACCCGTCCGCGGCCTGCCGGCGCGGCTGCCGATCGGCGAGACCCTGCGGTGGCAGGGATCGCCAGACTGGAAGGCCTTCGCCATTCGGGTCTTCCATGTGCGCAAGATTGCCGGCTGGTTCGCGCTGCTGATGGCCTGGCGGATTGCGACGGCGGTGCATGACGGGGTGCCGCTCGTCGACATCGTGCCGACCCTGGCAATCCTGGCCGGGCTCGGCGCCGCCGCGGTGGCGATGTTCTGCGGCTTCGCCATCGGGATCGCGCGGACCACCGTCTACACGGTGACGGAACGGCGGGTGGTGATGCGCTTCGGCATGGCGATGCCGATGATCGTCAACCTGCCCTATTCGCAGATCAACGGCGCGGCGCTGCGCGCGGGCGGTGAAGGGATCGGTGATATCCCGCTGGTCCTGGCGGACGACCGGCCGCTGACCTTCGCGGTGCTGTGGCCGCATGCGCGCCCCTGGCACCTGTCACGGCCGCAGCCGATGCTGCGCTGCATTCCCGACGCGCAGGGTGTTGCCCAGATCCTGGCGGCCGGCCTCGCCACCACCGCAACCGCCGGCCAGAGAGAGCTCTCCTCCGTGCCGGCTGCGACGATCGGCCGGCCGGTCCACACCGGCACGCTGGCGACCGCATCATGAGGGCCCGGGCGGTGAGACCCCCCTTTGCCGGCAGCGCCAGACGCCTGCACCCGGGCGGCTCGATGCCCCGCCTGCCGCTCTACGCGGCGCTCGGGCTGATCAGCTTCGCGATCGCCGCAACCGTGTTCGGGCGCGCGACCGAGATCGGCACGCTGCGGGTGCCGGTGACCGCGCCGCAGGCGATCCGCGACCTGACCTTCGTCACCGGGGAAGACGAGGTGCTCACCGTGCGTGACGCGCGCAGCGGTGACGTTGTCGCCGTCTACCAGCCCGAGGAGGGCGGCTTCGTGCGCGGCTCGCAGCGCGGCATTGGCCGTGACCGCAAGCTGCGCGGCATCAGTGCCGACGAGCCCTACCGTCTGATACTCTGGGACGACGGTCGTCTGACGATCTCGGACACGACGACCGGTCAGCGCTTCCCGCTGGATGCGTTCGGTCCCACGAACTCGGCCGCCTTCGCGCGGTTGCTCGACGACAGGAGGAACACACGGTGATCTGGTCCCTGCTTGGCCCCCGCAAGAGCATCGACGTGCCCTGCACCATCGAGGTGTGCAACACGTTCGAGAGCCTCCATGCCCATGTGAAACTGGAAAACGGCGTCGTCGTCCATCCGGGCGACGAGGTGGTGGTGCACGGCGCCGAGGTCGCGGTGCCGTACGGCGAGAAGCGCGTGTTCTCACGCATGGCAACCGTCAACCGGGCGGGTATGCTGGAGCGTCTGTGGACACGCGCCACCGGCGATTTCGAATTCATGGAACTGTGCGAGTTCAGCTTTTCGGAAAGGTCCCGGCTATGAACGCTCCCCTCCGCTCCGCGGCTGCCGAGCCGGCCGCCGTCAACGAGACAACCCGCATTGCCCAGCAGGACACGCTTCTGGCGCCGCGGTTCTACACCACCGATTTCGACGCACTCGACAAGATCGATGTGACGCCGGTGCGCGAGGAGTGGGACGCGCTGATCGCAGAGATGCGCGCCGATCCCAACCGCGGCCATTTCCGCCGCACGGCGGAGTGGGAACTCATCGACCTGGAGACCCTGCCCGAGGGCCTGAGCAAGGAGCTGGTCGACTTCCTCGTCAGCTCGCTGACCGCCGAGTTCTCAGGCTGCGTGCTCTACAAGGAGATGAAGCGCCGCGGCACCAACAAGGAAATCTGCGAGCTGTTCTCGCATATGAGCCGCGACGAGGCCCGGCATGCCGGCTTCATCAATGACGCGCTCAAGGATTTCGACATCGCCGTCAACCTGGGCTTTCTCACGAAGGCGAAGAAGTACACCTACTTCCAGCCGAAGTTCATCTTCTACGCCACCTACCTGTCGGAGAAGATCGGCTACGCCCGCTACATCACCATCTTCCGCACCTGCAGGCGCATCCGGAGCGGCGGTTCCACCCGATCTTCAAGTGGTTCGAGCAGTGGTGCAACGACGAGTTCCGCCACGGCGAGGCGTTCGCGCTGCTGATGCGGGCCAACCCCCACATGCTGACCGGCCTCAACAAGCAGTGGGTGAAGTTCTTCCTGCTCGCCGTGTTCGCCACCATGTATGTGCGTGACCATGCAAGGCCGCACTTCCACCAGGCGCTCGGAATCGACATCAAGGACTATGACTTCCGCGTGTTCCGCATGACGTCCGAGATCTCCAAGCAGGTGTTCCCGCTGACGCTGGCGCTGGACGACCCGCGGTTCAAGGCTGGGCTCGAGCGTCTGCTGGACATCAAGCAGCGGATCGACGCGGCCGACGAGGCCGGCGGCATCGGCGGCAAGCTGCGGCGCTGGGGCCTGCAGGCTCAGGCGGCGCTGGCGTTCGGTCGGCTGTTCCTGCTGCCGACGACGCCAAACCAGATCCCCGCACGCAGCCGGCTCGAGCCGGTCTGGTAGGGGGCGCCTCGTGGGTTCCGTCGCCATCGCCATCAGCTTTGCCCTGTTCGTCTGGTGGTTCTCCACCGGGCTGATCCTGATCCTCGTGCGCGCGCCGGGACCCTGGCGCGCAATCGGGATG
>JBMOJG010000238.1:0-5588 GCA_049316925.1 Alsobacter sp.
GCTGACGCATGACCGGCTGATGGCCTTCCTGAAGGAGAAGATCCTGACGCTGGGGACGGCGGCCTGCCCGCCCTACCACCTGGCGATCGTCATCGGCGGCACCTCGGCCGAGCTGGTGATGAAGACCGTCAAGCTCGCCTCGACGCGCTATCTCGACGACCTGCCGACGCAGGGCTCGGCTGCCGGCCATGCGTTCCGTGATCTCGCCCTGGAGCAGGAGGTGCACCGGCTCACCCAGAGCCTCGGCGTCGGCGCGCAGTTCGGCGGCAAGTATTTCTGCCACGATGTGCGGGTCATCCGGCTGCCGCGGCACGGCGCCTCGCTGCCGATCGGGCTCGGCGTGTCGTGCTCGGCCGACCGGCAGGCCAAGGGCAAGATCACACGCGACGGCGTGTTCCTGGAGCAGCTGGAGACCAATCCGGCCCGCTTCATGCCGGAGATCGACGAGAGCGGCCTCGGCGGCGCGGTGGTGGAGATCGACCTGACGCGGCCGATGCCGGACATCCTCGCTGCCCTGACGCGGCATCCGATCCGGACGCGGCTGTCGCTGACCGGGCCGATGATCGTCGCTCGCGACCTGGCGCATGCCAAGATCCGCGAGCGGCTGGATCGCGGCGAGCCGATGCCGGACTATTTCAAGAACCATCCTGTCTATTATGCAGGCCCGGCCAAGACGCCGGCGGGCTATGCGTCCGGCTCGTTCGGCCCGACCACGGCCGGGCGGATGGACAGTTTCGTCGACCAGTTCCAGGCCGCGGGCGGCAGCATGGTGATGCTCGCCAAGGGCAACCGCTCCAAGGATGTGCGGGACGCCTGCGCCCGGCATGGCGGGTTCTATCTGGGGTCGATCGGCGGGCCGGCGGCGCGGCTGGCGCAGGACTGCATCCGCAAGGTCGAGGTGCTGGAGTATCCGGAACTCGGCATGGAGGCGGTGTGGCGCATCGAGGTCGAGAATTTCCCGGCCTTCATCGTCGTCGACGACAAGGGCAATGACTTCTTCAAGGAACTGAACCTCGGCTGAGGACGCGCCATGCTGTTGCGCCGGATTGCCCCTGCTTTGGCCCTGCTGCTGCTGGCCCCCGCCCTGCCGGCCGGCGCCGCCATGGTCGACAGCGAGGCATGCCGGCGCGACGTCGTAGCCGTGGACACTGCCTATGCGGACTCGATGCGGGCGCTCGAGAGCGTCGCGGAGGGGCGGCGCGAGCTCTGCCCGGCCTGGCGGGCGCATCGCGAGGTGGCCAAGCGCGCCAGCGCTGTCTATGCGCGCTGCTATCTGGGGACGGACCGGCGCGTCGGGACGGCACGGATGAACGCCGTGATGGCCGACTTCGACGACGCGATTGCGCAGGGTTGCGCCGGGGTGCGGCCATGAAGACCCGGCTGATCCTCGCCGCGGGACTTCTGGCCACCGGCCTGATGGTTGCCCAGACCGCCACGGCAGCCCCGGTGGAAACGGCCGTTTGCAAGCGCGACCGGCTGGTTGCCCCCGGGCTCCTGCAGGCCAGCCGCGACCGGCTGCTGAAGGCCGACGGAAAATCGCTTGCCGTGCAGTGCGCAGCCTGGCGGGACCATGTGCAGGCGGCCCGGACGGTCGCCGACACCTATCGACGCTGCGCCAGCGGGGCCGAGCGCGATGCCATGCTGACCGAGATGGGCGAGACCGAGCGCGGCTTCAGCCAGCAGGTGGCGAGCCGCTGCAGGGCGCTGTAGGGCCACCGATCAGGCGGCGCGGCGTGCCACGCCGTCGAGCCGCGACAAGGCTGCATCCAGCGTCGCGTCATGCTTGGCGAAGCAGAAGCGCACGACCGTGGTGATGGGGTCCTGTGCGTAGAAGGCCGAGACCGGAATCGCTGCGACACCGTGCTCTCGCACGAGGCGCTGGCAAAAGGCGACATCGTCCGTCTCGCCCAGCGGCGCGATATCGACATTGATGAAATAGCTCGCCGACGACGGCAGCACGGCGAAGCCGCGCTCGGCGAGGCCGGTGGCGAACCGGTCGCGGCTGCGCTGGAAGGCGGACCGCATGCCGGTGAAATAATCATCGGCCTTGGCCAGCCCGTAGGCGACGGCGGCCTGCAGATTGGGGGGCGTGGTGAAGGTGAGGAACTGGTGGGCCTTGGCGAGCACGCGCAGCAGGGCCGCATCGGCACAGACGAAGCCGACCTTCCAGCCGGTGAGCGAGAAGATCTTGCCGGCGGAGCCGATCTTGACCGTGCGCTCACGCATGCCGGGCTCCGCCATCAGCGGCCGGTGGGCGAGGCCGTCGAACACCACATGCTCCCAGACCTCGTCGCAGACCGCGACCACGTCGTGCGAGATACAGAAGCGGGCCAGGAGTGCCAGATCCTCGGCGGGGCAGACGGTGCCGGCCGGGTTCAGCGGATTGTTGAACAGCACCACCCGGGTGCGGGAAGAAAACGCCTGCGCCAGCATGGCGGCATCGAAACGCCAGTGTGGCGGCTGCAGCCGGACGAAGCGGGGCACACCGCCGGCGCGCAGGACCAGCGGCAGATAGGCGTCGTACATCGGCTGGAACAGCACGACCTCGTCGCCGGGCCGGATCAGCGCCATCAGCGCCCCGGCCAGGGCCTCGGTGGCGCCGGACGTCACCATCACCTCGGTATCCGGGTCGAGCGCCAGCCCCTGGTGGTGGGCGTAGTGCCTCGCCACGGCCTGTCGCAGCTCGGGAAGGCCCATCATCGGCGGGTACTGGTTCCAGCCGGTCATCACCGCATCGGCGGCCTTGCGCCGCACATCCTCGGGGCCGGGATCGTCAGGGAAGCCCTGGCCGAGATTGACAGCGCCGGTGTCGCGCGCCAGCCGCGACATCACCTCGAAAACGGTCGTGGGAAGGTCGGCGAAGATCGGGTTCATCGGCAGCGCACCGGAAACGGGAACGGTTCTTGGACGGCGGCCCTTAGCATGACGGACGCACCAAACCCAAGAGGTGGGGATCGATCCTTAACTGCTGACGTTTGTTGACAATCGTCAGTCATTCTGAAACAAAGGCATCGTCCGGTCCGACGTGTCGGGAGACAGTCCGTGTTTGATGTCCGCACCGCCGTTTTCTGCAGCCTGTTTCCGATCCTCGCCCTGACCGCCACGGCGGCAGCGGTCGAGGACAAGCCGCGCGCACCCCAGGACCGGCCGGTGCTTGTGCAGTCGGTGCACTTCGAATCCCGCACGCCCGATCGCAGCTTCGTCGCCGTCGTGCGGCCGCGGATCGAGACCGATCTAGGCTTCCGCATCGCCGGCAAGGTGTCGCGCCGGCTGGTCGAGGTGGGCCAGTCCGTCGTCGCCGGCCAGGAGCTGGCCGATCTCGACCCGACCGACCTGGTGCTGCAGCGCGAGCAGGCGGAAGCGGAGCTGCGCGCCGCCGTGTCGGCACTGACCCAGACCGCCGCCGACGAGAAGCGCCTGTCCGACCTCAAGGCACGCGGCTGGACCCCCGATGCCACCTACGACAAACAACGCACGGCGCTGGCCGAGGCGCAGGCGCGGCGCGACCGGGCGGAACGCTCCGTGGTGCTGGCCCGCAATGCGCTGACCTATGCGACGCTTCGGGCCGACACCGACGGCATCGTCACCGCGGTGCAGGTCGAGCCCGGCCAGGTGGTTGCGGCCGGCACACCGGCGATCCGGCTGGCCCGCGGCGGCGAGAAGGAGGCGGTTGTCGCTATTCCCGAGAATCTCGTCGGGCGCATCCGCGAGGCGCAGGCGACGGTGTCGCTCTGGTCGCGCCCCGACACCAGCTGGCCAGCGGTCCTGCGCGAGCTGGCGCCGGCGGCCGACCCGGTGTCACGCACCTACACGGCGCGGTTCTCGATCCCGCAGGCTGACGACGAGGTCAAGCTCGGCATGACCGCCACCGTGACGGTGATGGACGCTGCGCATGACCGGATTGCCCGACTGCCGCTGTCGGCGCTGTTCAGCCAGGGGGCGGGCCCGGGATTGTGGGTGGTCGACCCCGCAACCGGGTCGCTGACCCTGAAGCCCGTCGAGGTGGCCGGCTACACCGGCAGCCAGGTGCTCGTGCGCAGCGGCGTCACCCAGGGCGACCTCGTCGTCACGCTCGGCGTGCAGAAGCTCGACCCGGCCGTGAAGGTCCGGATCGTCCAGTCTCTCGGGCTGTGAGGAGGTGGACGTGAAGGGCTTCAACCTCTCGGCCTGGGCTGTCCGGCACCCGTCCCTGATCCTGTTTTTCATGCTGATCATTGCGATCGGCGGCGCGTTCTCCTACCGCGCCCTGGGCCGGGCCGAGGATCCGTCCTTCACCATCAAGGTGGCGATCGTCACGGCGACCTGGCCGGGCGCAACCGCCATCGAGATGCAGGAGCAGGTCGCCGACCCGATCGAGAAGAAGCTCCAGGAGCTGCCCTACTTCGACAAGGTGCAGACCTACACCAAGCCGTCCTTCACCGCGATGCAGGTGGTGTTCCGCGACAACACCCCGTCGCGCGAGGTGCCCAACGCGTTCTACCAGCTACGCAAGAAGCTGAATGACCTGCGGCCGCAGCTGCCGGCGGCGCTGATCGGGCCCAACGTCAACGACGAATATGGCGACGTCGACTCGGTGCTCTACATGGTGAGCGCCGATGGAGCGAACTACGCCCAGCTGAAGCGGGTGGCCGAGGCGCTGCGCCAGCACCTGCTCAAGGTGCCGGACGTCATCAAGGTGAATGTCTACGGCGCCCAGGACGAGAAGATCTTCGTCGAGTTCAGCCATGCCAAGCTGGCGACGCTGGGGATCCAGCCGCAGGCGATCTTCGACTCGCTGTCGCGGCAGAACGCCGTGCAGTCGGCCGGCGTGATCGATACGGACGCGCAGCGCGTCGCGCTGCGCATCACCGGCGCGCTTGGGGGCGAGCAGGCCGTGGCCGAGACGCCGGTGGACGCCGGCGGGCGGGTCTTCCGCCTCGGCGACATCGCGACGATCACCCGCGGCTTCAAGGATCCGCCGGATTTCCTGGTTCGCCAGGAGGGCAAGGCGGCGCTGGCAGTGGGCGTGGTGATGGCCAGAGGCGGCAACCTGATCGCGCTGGGCGACCACCTCGACACGGCGCTGGCCGACTTCAAGGCGCGCACGCCTGTCGGCATCGACATCGCCCAGATTGCCGACCAGCCCAAGGTGGTCGAGACGGCGGTGAGCGAGTTCCTCCGCTCCTTCGCCGAGGCGCTGGCCATCGTGCTGTTCGTCAGCTTCCTGTCGCTGGGCTGGCGCACCGGCATCGTCGTGGCACTGTCGGTGCCGCTGGTGATCGCCATGGTGTTCATCGTCATGGCCATCATCGGCATCGACCTGCACCGCATCTCGCTCGGCGCCCTGATCATCGCACTCGGCCTGCTCGTCGACGACGCCATCATCGCCGTCGAGATGATGGTGGTGAAGATGGAGCAGGGCTACGACCGCATCCGCGCCGCGTCCTATGCCTGGGAGCACACCGCCTTTCCGATGCTGACCGGTACGCTGGTGACGGCGGCGGGCTTCCTGCCGATCGGCTTTGCCAATTCGGCGGTCGGCGAATACACGGGCGCGATCTTCTGGGTGGTGGCCGTCGCCCTGCTGGCGAGCTGGATCGTCGCCGTTG
>JBMOJG010000239.1:0-5588 GCA_049316925.1 Alsobacter sp.
ACGACGCCTCCTCGCCGACGAGGCAGTCCTCGATCACCACCTCGGCCCCGGCGGCGCCGAGGCCTCCCGCGAACATCATGCTGACGGCCGCCTCGGCCTCCACCACGCTCTGGGCGACGACCACGCCCTTGCCGGCCGCCAGCCCGTCCGCCTTCACGACGATCGGCGCGCCGCGGTCGCGCACATAGGCGGTCGCGGCCGCCGCATCGGTGAAGCGCGCGAAGGCGGCCGTGGGGATGCCGGCCTCGCGGCACAGCTCCTTGGTGAAGGCCTTCGAGCCCTCCAGCTGTGCTGCTGCCGCCGACGGCCCGAAGGCGGCGATGCCGTCGGCCGTGACTGCATCGACCAGCCCTGCCACCAGCGGTGCCTCGGGGCCGACGACGACGAAGCCGACGCCCATGGTGCGGCAGAACGCCACCACGGCGGCGTGGTCGGCCACGTCGATCACCACATTGGTGCCGACCTCGGCCGTGCCCGGGTTGCCGGGCGCGCAGAACAGCGCGCTGCAGCGCGGGCTGCGCGCCAGGGCCACCGCCAGCGCGTGCTCGCGGCCGCCGGAGCCGACGAGAAGGATCTTCATGGGGTGGCCTCCGCGGCAGGTGTCCGACGTCCCGTCCTACGCAGAGTCCGCGCCGCAGGCCACCGGTTTTCGTCCCTTTCTGGCTGCGTGTGTCCGGGCTGGGCGGGCGGCGATTCCCGCTCTAAGGTCCGCGCCATGACAAAAGATGCCGTGACACGAGACACGACGCCACGCGACACGGCCGGCAACCTTCCAGAGTGGTCGGTCAGCGAACTCTCCGGCGCCCTGCGACGGACGCTGGAGGATGCCTACGGCCAGGTCCGCGTCCGCGGCGAGCTCGGCGGCGTCAAGCGCCACTCCTCCGGCCATGTCTATCTCGACCTCAAGGACGAGAAGAGCAGCCTCGCCGCCGTCATCTGGCGCGGCGTGGCCGCCAAGCTGCGGTTCCAGCCCGAGACCGGCATGGAGGTGATCGCATCTGGCAAGATCACCACCTTCGCCGGCCAGTCCAAGTACCAGCTGATCATCGAGAGCCTCGAGCCTGCCGGCATCGGCGCGCTGCTGGCACAGATCGAGGAACGCAAGCGCCGGCTCGACGCCGAGGGCCTGTTCGCGCCGGACCGCAAGCAGCTGCTGCCCTATCTGCCCGCCGTCATCGGCGTCGTCACCTCGCCGACGGGTGCGGTGATCCGCGACATCCTGCACCGGCTGGCTGACCGGTTTCCCCGCCACGTGCTGGTCTGGCCGGTGCGGGTACAGGGCGAGACCTGCGCGCCGGAGGTGACAGCCGCGATCCGCGGCTTCAACGCGCTGCCGGAGCACGGGCCCATTCCCCGGCCGGACCTGATCATCGTCGCCCGCGGCGGGGGATCGATCGAGGATCTGTGGGGCTTCAACGACGAGGCGGTGGTCCGCGCCGCTGCCGACAGCCTGATCCCGCTGATCTCCGCCGTCGGCCACGAGACCGACTGGACGCTGATCGACTATGCCGCCGACCGCCGCGCGCCGACGCCGACCGGCGCCGCCGAGATGGCCGTCCCGGTCCGCTCCGAGCTGATGGCGCAGACCGGCGACCTCGCCCGCCGGCTTGCGGCCGGCATCGTCCGCTTGCTCGAGAGACGTCGGGTCGACCTGCGCAGCGTCGCCCGCGCGTTGCCGGATCCGGCTGCACTGCTCGCCGCGCCGCGCCAGCGCGTCGATCTGGCCGCCGGCCGCCTCGGGCCGGTGCTGCTGCTCGGCATGCGCCGGCACGAGGTGCGGCTGTCCGAGCTGCGCCGCCGGCTGCAGCGCCTGTCGCCGCAGGCGCGGCTGGCCGGATTGCGCGGCCGGCTCGACGGCCTTGCCAGCCGGCTGGCGGCGGCGCGCGCCGCCAATCTGCGCGGGGCGACCCAGCGCCTCCAGCATCAGCGCCAGGTCATCGCCGCGCTGGCCAGCCGCGCCGCGCTCGCGCGTGCTGCCCTGCTGCGGCGCCGCGCCGAGCGCCTCGACATGCTCGGCGAGCGCGCCGGCCGGGCTCTGGAAACCCTTGTCCGTCGCCGTGCCGATCGCCTCGGCGCCACGGGCCAGCTGCTCGGCAGCTACAGCTACGAGCGGGTGCTCGCCCGGGGCTTCGTGCTGGTTCATGGTCCCGATGGCGGCCTGCTGCGCGAGGCGGCCGGCATCACGCCCGGCACCGCGCTGGAGCTTCAGTTTGCCGATGGCCGGGTGAAAGCTGTCGCCGGCGAGGGCAGCCGTCCCCGCCCGGCGCGCCGGACCGGGTCGAGTGGACCCGGCCAGGGCTCGCTGTTTGGCGGTTGAAACCGCCGGGTTCTGCCCGTCCTGCCGGAGCAGGGTCTTGGAGGGGGCGGCGGCAGGGCCTATAATCGCATGAATAAGAGTCCCGCACTCCGCCACGGCGGCGCCCTGCGGGCGCGCCGCCCCGTCTGGATCGTTGCCGCATGAACCGTTTCGACCGCCGACCCGCCCTGCAGGGTGAAGCCGTCCTCGAGTTCCTCGACGGTGATATCCGCGTGGTGAAGCCCGGCGCCTTCGTCCGCTGCGCCGTCACCAAGCAGGCGATCCCGCTGGAGGAGCTGCGCTACTGGAGCGTCGACCTGCAGGAGGCCTATGCCAGCCGCGAGGCGGTGCTGCAGCGCCTGGCCGTCAAGACCGCCTGAGCGGCTTCAACAGGCCGGCCAGCACCTCAGGCGCGTCCAGCACCAGCCGCACGGGCAGCGTCTCCAGCACGGCCGCCTGCGCTGGCGTGAGCATCCCCTCCAGCCGCACCCGGTCCTTCTCGGTGGTCACCGGCACCAGGCCACCGCGGGCGGCCTCCTGCATCAGCCCATCCAGCTCGGCGCGGGTGAAGGCGTGGTGGTCGGCAAAGGCGTGCCGCGCGCCGACCGTAGCGCCCAGCGCCTCCAGCGTGGCGAAGACCTTGCCGGGCCGGCCGATCCCCGCGAAGGCCAGCACTCTGCGCCCGGCCAGCCGTGCCGCGGCGGCTGGATCTGGCATCAGGGCGCCGGTGAGAATAGGCACTCCCGCTGCCGCCGCCCGCACCGCCACATCGGCTCCACCCTGGCCTGCGCCGATCAACACCACCGCATCGACGTGGCGCAGCTGCACCGCCAGCGGCGCGCGCAGCGGGCCGGCCGGCACGCACAACCCGTTGCCGATGCCGGCGGCCCCGTCCACCACCGCGAGCCGGAGGTCCTTGGCCAGCGACGGGTTCTGCAACCCGTCATCCATCACGATGACGTCGCCCAGCGCCGCCGCCATCGCCGCGCCCCTGACCCGGTCCGGCGACACCACCGTCGGGCCATGGCGCGCCAGCAGCAGCGGCTCGTCGCCCACCTGCGCGGCTTGGTGCCGGGCCGGGTCGACCTGGACCGGCTCGCGCACCGTGCCGCCATAGCCGCGCGACAGGAACACCGGCCGCCGCCCGGCCTGGCGTAGACGTTCCGCGACCGCGATCGCCGTCGGCGTCTTGCCCGCACCGCCGGCAGTGAAGTTGCCGACGCACACAACTGGTACTGGGGCCTTTGCGCCGGGCCGCTGCATCCGCCAGGCGGTGATGCTGCCGAACACGGCGCCGGCCGGGGCGAGCAGCCAGGCGGGCAGCCCGCCGTCGTCCCAGAAGCCGGGCGCGCGCATTCAGCGCCCCCCGACGGTCATCTGCATGAGGAACGGCTCGACCGCCGCCATGGTGCGGTCGACCGCGCCGCCGAGCCCCTCGACGGTGTCGGCGGCCGCCCGCGCCATGGCGCGCATCCGCGGCCCGTCGCGCAGCAGCGTCACCAGCGCATTGGCCAATCCCTGGACATCCGCCACCGCCAGCGCGCCGCCTGCCCGGTCGAGCGCCGCGTAGACGTCGGCGAAGTTCGAGACGTGCGGGCCGTGCAGCACGGCGGTGCCGAGCTTGGCCGGCTCGATCGGGTTCTGCCCCCCCTCGCCGGCAAGCGATTTGCCGACGAACACCACCGGCACGACCCGGTAGAACAGGCCGAGTTCGCCCATCGTGTCGGCCACGTAGACGTCGACCGCCCCGTCCGGCTCCAGCGCCTGCGAGCGCAGCACGCAGCGCAGCCCATCCTCGGTCGCGATGGCGCCGATGGCCGGCCCGCGTTGCGGGTGGCGCGGCACGATGATGGTCAGCAGACCGGGGAAATGGCCCACCAGCGCGGTGTGGACCGCGCAGATCAGCTCCTCCTCGCCCGGATGTGTGGAGGCAGCCATCCACAGCGGCCGGCCGCCGATAAGCCCCGCCAGCGCCGAGACGCGCAGCGGATCGGCCGGCGGCGCCTGCACGTCGAATTTGAGATTGCCGACGACCGCGACCCGCGGCGCCCCCAGCCGCGACAGCCGGTCGGCATCCGCCCGTGTCTGCGCGAGGCAAAGGTCGAAGCGGCCCAGCAGCGCGCCGATCATCCGTGGCATCTTCGACCAGCGCCGGAAGCTGCGCTCCGACATGCGGGCATTGACCAGCACCATCGGGATGCCGCGCCGGTCCGTCTCGACCACCAGGTTCGGCCAGATCTCCGATTCGGCGACCAGCGCCAGGTCGGGCTTCCAGTGGTCGAGGAAGCGGTGGACGAAGGCCGGCACGTCCAGCGGCACGAACTGGTAGAACGCGCCCGCCGGCAGCCGCTCCTCCATCAACCGGGCCGATGTGACGGTTCCCGACGTCACCAGCACCGCAAGGCCGCGTTGGGTCAGCCGCTCGATCAGCGGCAGCATCGACAGCGTCTCGCCGACGCTGGCGCCATGCAGCCAGGCGAGTCGACCCTCGGGCCGCGCCAGGCTGGGCTCGCCGCGCCGCTCGCCGAGCCGCGTGCGCTCCTCCTTGCCGCGGCGGACGCGGATGCGCAGCAGCAACCGCGCGAACGGCCCGAACAAGGTCGTGCCACCCCGGTAGAGCCGCAGCGGAACGGGGAGGTCGCTCATGCGGCGGCGTCCCGCAGCGTCGCGCCGGGATCTTCCGCGCCGAAGGCCGCATAGGCCCGGGCATGCACCGCATCGAGGCCCGCCTGCACGGCCAGCCGCGCGGCCTCGAGTGCTTCGGGATCGGCATCGCGCGCCACCCGCACCGGCTCGCCGATGGCGACGAGGCCGCGCCCGAACGGCAGGCCGATGGTGGTGCGGTCCCAGTTCGAAAGGGTCATGCGCCGGCTCGTCACCACGGCGACGGGGTAGATCGGCCGCCCGGAGAGACGCGCCAGGGTGACGATGCCGGCGCCGGCGACGCGGGCGGTCTTGGGGATGTCGGCCGTCAGCGTCACGCTGTCGCCATCCTCCAGCGCCCGCAGCATCTCGCGCAACCCGCGGACGCCACCGCGCCGGTGCATCTGCTGCGGGTTGCCGCCCGACGCGCGGATCGGCCTGATGCCGAAATAGCCGCAGGCGGCAGCGTTGATGCCGCCGTCGCCGTGCCGGGATATCAGCACCGCATAGCGGTCCTGGGGGCGCTTGCCGAGCGGGATCATGAAGTGCTGCCCATGCCAGAGCGCGCAGATGAAGGGCAGGTCGGCGTCAAGCCGTGCGAACAGGTCGGACGGATCGGTACTGAACGCATTGGTCCGCTGCACCAGGC